>JBNLDA010000075.1:0-10172 GCA_050304095.1 Arcobacteraceae bacterium
TACAAGTCAAGGCAGAAAATATGCAAGTTGACTATATTATGCGGTTCCCACTTATGAAGGGGAAATATGTCCAGATTTCGATTAAAGATCACGGTATGGGAATCTCAAAAGATATTCAAGAAAAAATATTTGATCCTTATTTTACTACAAAAGGTTTGCAAGAAGGTAAAGGTGTGGGGCTTTATATGTCGAAAATGATTTGTGAAAACAGTATGAATGGTATGCTAAGTGTGACAAACACACAGGCGGGAGCTAAATTCTTAATTGAGTTAAAGAAATAATTTATTATTTAATTAAAATTGAATATTATTTTTGATACAATAACAAAAAATTTACGTTGGAATGATGTACATGGCGAATATTGAACAAAAACTCTTAACAGTAGTTTATGCTGAAGATGATGTAGAAACAAGCAATAACTATGCTCTAATATTAAATGAATTTTTTAAAAATGTGTATACTGCTAGTAATGGTAAACAAGCATTAGAACTATATGAAACCAAAAAACCTGATGTAGTATTATTGGATATCAGTATGCCAATAATGGATGGGTTGGAAGTGGCCGAAAGAATTCGACAAAATGATAAAAATACTAAGATTATCATTTTTACTGCACATTCAGAAAAAGAAAGACTTCTTAAAGCAGTTAATTTAAGGCTGGATGAATACTTGTTAAAACCAGTAGATTTTAGTAGATTCCAATCCGTTCTTAATGGCATCATTGGAGATATTACTAAAAATGACGTTTTACATTTGTATGCAGATTTTTCTTGGAACAACAAAACAAAAGAGTTGATATATAATCAAGATTCTGTACGAATTACAAAAAAAGAATCTTTATTGTTACAACTTCTTTCGACGGATCCTTCTAAACATTTTTCTATGGAAGAGATTTGTAAAAAACTTTGGAAAGAGCCATTACAAGTTGAGCATCAAAATAGAATTAAACAGCTTGTTTCCAGATTTAAAAATAAGATTTATGATCTCTCGCATACAAAAGAGGGGATCATAGAAAACAGTTATGCTTTGGGCTATAAGATCAAGCTTAAAAATGATTTGGTGTTATTGAGTGATAAAGAGATAATGGATAATATCAGTCAACAGACTCTCTTAGATATTTCTCATGATATGATTTTATTGATCAATAAAAAAGAGATTATCACAGCCAATGAAAAATTCTATAAATTTGTTGATGAATCTATTCATAAATATTTCCAAACAAAATACTATAATTTTTGTGATTTTCTTTCAATGATATCATGTGAAGTGTTTGATGAGATGGATATGCCACTCACAAATTCTATGTGGTGTAAAGATATCCTAAGTTCGCAAGAAAACAAATACACTGTGAAATGTCATTACAGATCAAAAGACTATCATTTTGAAGTCTATGTAAAAACAATTCAAGAAGTAGACCAAACTGATATTAAATCTATTGTGCTAAGAGAAATTTCACAATAGAAATACTTCGAACATATTAATTACATATTTGTTGCATATAATACTTTTAATACCTAATGTTTGATACAATTTGCAAAAAATAACACAAGGTTAATCATGCAAAAAGATGATCAATACATAATTGAAGGTCTTATAGATAAAAAGGTGGATGGTAAAAAAAGTGTCATCCCAGCACGACTTGATTTTCTACAGTCGCTTACAGGTTTAATTTTAGCCATTTTCATAAAGTTTCATATCATTTTTGTTTCTTCAATTTTGATCAGTGAAGATTTTATGCATGAAGTTGAAAAAATACTTGCAGGTGGATTATTTGTAGAGGGTGGTACTCCAAAGTTTATTGTGGGTTCAGCTGTAGTTGCATTTGTTATTATTGTTATCCATGCATTATTGGCTTTAAGAAAATTCCCAAATTCATATAGACAATATAGAAATTTTACCTCGCACACAAAGATGTTTCAACATTCTGATACTAAACTTTGGGGTGTGCAGATTGTTACAGGATTCTTACTTTTCTTCTTTGCTTCAATGCACTTGTATCAAATGGCGACTAATCCAAGTGAAATTGGACCATATTTAAGTTCAGATAGAATTTATACTGATGGAGCTTGGATGATGTATATTGTCTTGCTTATCATTGTAGAGCTTCATGCAACTATTGGGTTGTATAGACTGATTGTTAAATGGGGATGGTTTGAAGGAAAAGATTATAAAGCTTCACGATTAAGATTCCAAAAAATTAGAAATTTTGTAATTGTATTTTATTTAGCATTAGGGATGCTTTCATTAAGTGCTTACATGAAAATAGGAAAAGCACATCAAGAAAATTATGGTGAACGTTATGTACCAACACACCAAATGGAGGCGAAGTAATGAAGATTTATTATACTGACGCATTAATTATTGGTGGAGGATTAGCTGGCCTTAGATTAGCAATTTCTACACAAAAAGCAGGTCAAAAAACAACAGTTTTGTCACTTATCCCTGTAAAACGTTCACACTCTGCAGCTGCTCAAGGAGGTATGCAAGCAAGTTTAGCCAATTCGGTGATGGGAAAAGGCGATAACGAAGATGTTCACTTTGAAGATACTGTAAAAGGGAGTGACTGGGGATGTGATCAAAAAGTTGCTCGTATGTTTACACAAGTTGCTCCTAAAGCCATACGTGAGCTTACAGCTTGGGGAGTACCTTGGACAAGGATCAAAGCTGGTCCTAAAGAGGTAGTGATCAATTCTCAAAAAGAAACTATTATTGAAGATGAAGCTTCACATGGTTTGATCAGTTCTAGAGATTTTGGTGGAACCAAAAAATGGCGGACTTGTTACACTGCAGATGCTACTGGACACACAATGTTGTATGCAGTGGCTAATGAAGCAATGAAAAACGATGTGAATATATTAGAGAAGAAAGAAGCTGTGAGTCTCATACATAAAGATGGTATTTGTTATGGAGCAGTCGTTAAAGATCTTATGGATGGGTCTATTAGCGCGTATGTTGCAAAAGCTACAATAGTTGCAACTGGTGGATATGGAAGAATCTATGAAGCTTCAACGAATGCAGTTATTTGTGAGGGAACTGGTGCAGCAATGGCGCTTGAAACTGGAGTTGCACGATTGGCTAATATGGAAGCGGTGCAATTCCACCCAACTGCAATTGTGCCATCTGGAATTTTGATGACAGAAGGTTGTCGAGGTGATGGTGGAGTTTTAAGAGATGTTGATGGGTATAGATTTATGCCTGATTATGAGCCGGAAAAGAAAGAACTAGCTAGTCGAGATGTTGTAAGTCGTAGAATGACTGAGCATATGAGAAAAGGCAAAGGGGTGCCTTCACCATATGGGGATCATTTATGGCTTGATATTTCTATTTTAGGACGAGAACACATTGAAAAGAACTTAAGAGATGTGCAAGAGATATGTATCAATTTCTTAGGGATCGATCCAGCTGAACCTGGAGTATGGATCCCTGTGCGACCAATGCAACACTATTCTATGGGTGGAATAAAAGTTGACCATACAGGACAGTCACCTCACTTAAAAGGTCTTTTTGCTTGTGGTGAAGCGGCTTGTTGGGACTTGCATGGCTTCAATAGACTTGGTGGAAATTCAGTTGCTGAAACCGTTGTTTCTGGAATGATCATTGGGGAATATGTAAAAGAATATTGTAAAAATCATAATCTGATATTTGATACAAAAGTAGCTCAAAAAGCGATGGAAGATTTTGATGCTCTTCAAGATAAGATTTTATGCAATCTTTGTACTCCTGAAGAGATTACTGATGGGTATCATAATATCTATGATATTAGAGACAGAATGAAAAAAATCATGATGGAAAAAGTAGGAATTTTCAGAAATGGAGATGAGCTAAAAGAAGCAGTTGAAGAACTAAAACATTTATTGATTGAATCTGAAAAAGTGAGTGTTCGAAGTAAAACAAAATCAGCAAATCCAGAATTGATTGATGTATTGAGAACGCGAAAAATGATTAAATTAGCTCTGTGTGCAGCTAAAGGGGCATTACAAAGAACAGAAAGTAGGGGAGCGCATACTCGAGAAGACTATCCAAAAAGAGATGATCTTCATTGGTTGAATAGAACATTGACCTATTGGTCAAATAAAGAAGACAAAGAGCCTAAAATCGAATATGAGAATCTAGATATTTCAGAAATGGAATTGCCACCAGGGTTTAGAGGATATGGTAAAAAAGGTAATATTATTGAAAATCCTCAAACGCAACAAAGATTAGATGAAATAGAAAAAATAAAACAAGAAAATGGTAATGCTGATAGATTTGAGATGCAAAAGAAATTGATGCAATATGATCTGCCAGAAATATATACAAATAAAAATCAAAGAGTAGGAATCGATTATGAGTAGAAAATTAAAATTTCATATTTTTAAATACAATCCATTGGATGAAAATGATCATCCAAAGCTAAAAACGTATGAATTAGATGAAACTCCTGGAATGACACTCTTTGTAGCATTGAATTTTATTAGAGATAAGATTGATCATACATTGCAATTTGATTTTGTGTGTAGAGCTGGTATTTGCGGGTCGTGTGCAATGGTGGTTAATGGTACGCCAACTCTAGCGTGTAGAACATTGACTTCTACTTATGAAGATGGAGAATTTACACTTCTGCCTCTACCAATATTTAAACTTATTGGTGACCTTTCAGTAGACACTGCAAACTGGATGAAAAGTATGACAAAAGATATTGAAAGTTGGATTCATTCAAATGAAGACACAAGTGTTGATGAAATTGAAAAGCCAATGGAGCCTGAAGTAGCTGATGAGATTTTTGAACTTGATAGATGTATTGAGTGTGGGTGCTGTATCGCATCATGTGGTACAAAAAGAATGCGATCAAATTTCAAAGGTGCTGTAGCATTGAATAGAATTGCACGATTTGCAATTGATCCAAGAGATAAACGTACAATGGAAGATATGTATGAGATCATTGGAGATGATGATGGTATATTTGGCTGCATGTCATTATTGGGATGTGATGACACATGTCCTAAGCATTTACCATTACAAAGTAAGATCGCTTATTTGCGAAGAAAATTAGTTAACGCAAAATAAGCTTTTAATAAACATATGATAAAATAACAAAATTTTTTAGGAAAAAAATGAAAATAGATACAACAAAACAAGAAGCATTGGATTACCACGAGTTTCCAAATCCAGGGAAAATTGGAACATCAACAACAGTTCCATTTAGCACTCAAAAAGATTTATCACTAGCGTATTCTCCAGGTGTTGCAGAACCTTGCTTAGAAATTCAAAAAAGACCAGATGATGCATTTAAATACACTTCAAAAGCAAATTTAGTTGCAGTAATTAGTAATGGAACAGCAGTGTTAGGCTTAGGAGATATTGGAGCATTAGCGAGTAAGCCAGTAATGGAAGGGAAAGCAGTTTTATTTAAAAACTTTGCAGCTGTTGATAGTTTTGATGTTGAAGTGGATGAAACTGATGTAGAAAAGTTTTGTGAGATTGTTGAAAAGATTTCACCAACTTTTGGTGGGATCAATCTAGAAGATATTAAAGCTCCAGAGTGTTTTGAAATTGAAAAAAGATTAGTGGAAAAACTTGATATTCCAGTGATGCATGATGATCAACACGGAACGGCAATTATTAGTACAGCTGGTATGATTAATGCTTGTGAAATTACAGGTAAAAATATTCAAGACTTAAAAGTAGTTGTTGTTGGAGCTGGAGCTTCAGCAATTTCTTGTGCTAGAATGTACAAGGAGGTTGGAGTAAAACAAATTGTTTTGATTGACTCTAAAGGGGTAGTAAGTCTAGATAGAGATGATATCAATGAATACAAAAAAGAATTTGCAGTACCAAAACATATGAGTAAAAATGATGCATTCAGAGAAGCAGATATGGTACTAGGACTTTCTCGACCTGGAACATTTGGTATGGAGCAAATTGCTTTAATGAATGATGAACCAATTATATTCTCTTTAGCAAATCCAACTCCAGAAATTTTCCCTGATGAAGTATACAAAGTAAGAGATAAAGCAATTGTAGGAACAGGAAGAAGTGATTATCCAAATCAAGTCAATAATGTACTTGGTTTCCCTTATATTTTTAGAGGAGCATTAGATGTAAATGCTCGAAAGATCACTATGAAAATGAAAATAGCTGCTGCACATGCACTTGCAGATTTAACAAAAAAACCTGTTCCTCAAGAAGTTTGTGATATATATAATGTCAAAGATTGCGAAAAATTTGTATTCTCTAAAGAATATATTATTCCAAAACCTTTTGATAAAAGACTTATAGTTGAAGTGAGTTCTGCTGTTGCTAAAGCTGCTGTTGAATGTGGTGTTGCTAGAGTAAAACATTTTGATTATGAAGAATATAGAAAAAAATTAAGTGAGATGGTGTAAAGGAATGCAAGAATATACGTTGTTGATTGATACGATTGATGCTAAAGGTTTGGTATACAAAATATCAAAAGTATTATATGAACATAATCTAAACATAGAAAACAATGCAGAATTTGTTGATGAAGAAGTCAAAAAGTTCTTTATGAGAACTGTGATCAGTGGTGAATTTGAATATAGAAAATTAATTGATGATCTTAAACAAATTTTACCTAATGACGCGCAAATAAAACTTCAAAAGAAAGCTAAAAAAGATATCGTGATATTAGCTACCAAAGAATCTCATGTCTTAGGTGACTTATTGATTCGATATATTGATGGTGAATTAAATGCAAATATCAAAGCTGTGATATCTAATCATGACTTATTAAAAGATTTGGTTGAAAAGTTTGATATCCCATTTCATCATGTAAGTGCTGATGATATGAGTAGAGAAGATCATGAAGACTTAATGATTGAATCAATTAATCAGTATGATCCTGAGATAATAGTTTTAGCCAAATATATGAGAATTTTAACACCAAAATTTGTGTCAGCCTATCCTGGGAAAGTATTAAATATCCATCATTCATTTTTACCAGCTTTTATTGGAGCAAATCCATATAAACAAGCACATGATAGAGGGGTTAAGATTATTGGTGCAACGGCACATTATGTTACCAATGATTTAGATGAAGGGCCAATTATTTCTCAAGATGTTGTAAGAGTTGACCACTCTTTTTCTTGGCAAGAGATGCGAAGAGCAGGGCGTAATGTCGAGAAAGTCGTATTGTCAAATGCATTACAACTTTTATTAGATGATAAAGTATTTGTATATTCAAATAAAACAGTAATTTTATAAAAGGTCCCCTATGTTTAATATTGTATTATTAGAGCCAAGAATTCCGCAAAATACTGGTACTATTGGAAGATTGTGTTATGCAACTGCATGTAAATTACATCTGATTAAACCATATGGTTTTGAGATTACTGAAAAAGCTTTAAGGCGAGCGGGAATGGACTATTGGAATGAGCTTGAAGTATTTGAATATGAAGATATCGAAGATTTTTGGACTAAGAATCCAATCAATGATCGTCACTTTTTAGCAACAACAAAATCACCAAATATGTATTTTGATTTTCAATTTAAAAAAGATGACTTTTTTTATTTTGGAAGAGAAGATGCTGGATTACCAGAAGATCTAATAAATGATCACAAAGAGAATTGTATTAATATTCCTATGGCTAATGAAGCTAGAAGTTTAAATATTGCCAATAGTGTTTCTATTATTACTTACGAAGCAATTAGACAGAATATTGATATTTTTGGGAAATAGATTTGAAAATATTACTTCTTGAAGATGACCAGCTTTTTTGCGAATCCTTAGTTGATTTTCTTGAGGAATATGATTTTATAATCGATGTAGCTATTGATGGACAAGAGGTATTGGATAAAACTTATGAAAATAGATATGATCTCTATATTTTAGATATTAATGTTCCTAAAATTAATGGTTTAGACCTTCTAAAACTACTTAGAAGTGGTAATGATTCTACTCCAACCATCTTTTTAACTTCCTATAAAGATCAAGAAACACTTCATACTGGATTTATGAATGGGGCTGATGATTATTTGAAAAAGCCAGTTGATCTTGATGAACTTTATTTTAGAATCCAATCACTTATGAAAAGGCATGGATATACTCAAGATGGGATACAACTCTCTGCAGATACTATTTTTGTTTATCAAAATCAAAAATTGATCGTTAATGGAAATGATATTGATCTTCCAATCAAAGTAAATACATTATTGAATCTCTTAGTTAACAATAACAACAAAATTGTATCTAAACAATTAATTATGGATACATTATGGAGTGCGGAAGAAGAATGTAGTGATGGTTCTATTAGAGTTTATATCAATCAAATAAAAAAACTTTTACCAAATTTAGATATTAAAAATGTAAAAGGTGTAGGCTATAAAGTACAATTCTAATAAACGAAAAGATTTTTTCATTACCAGCTCTATTGTGGTAGCATTTGTCATCATTGTTGTGATGGCATTAAACTATTTTCTTATTTCAATTTTTAACTTTAATCAAACATCATTCTATCCAATCACAATAGTATTAGTAGTCACTGGTGTGGTATTGCATTATAGTTTGAGTAGTTCTATTATTGATCCATTGCTTAAAAGTGATGATAAAATGAGAAAGGCAGTAAAAGAAACGCTCCATGAACTTAATACGCCAGTTTCTACTATTATGATGAATATCTCTATGATGCGAAAACTTTGTAAAGATGAAAAAAATATTAAGAGAATCGAGCGAATTGAACAATCGTGTAAAGACCTTTTAAATCTATATGATCAAATGGAATATTCTATCAAGCAACAAATTGAAAGCATTGACGTTGAGTCAATCAATTTAACCTCATTGATCGAAGAGGAATTGTACAAATTTGAAGATATTAAAGGTTCTATTAATATCAATAATAAAATTGATCAAAATATTTTAATTCAAACTGATAAAAATGGTATGAAAAAAGTGATTGATAATATACTTTCTAATGCGATTAAATACAATATGGAAAATGGGTTTGTAACTATTGAATATGAAAATGACTGGTTAATTATTACAAATAGTGGTGAAAAAATCGACACAAAGAATCTTTTTATGATCTTTGAGGAACATTATCAACAAAGTGAAGACTCAAAAGGATTTGGGCTTGGATTGAGTATTGTTAAAGAGTTTTGTGATGCACACAAAATTGAGATCAAGATACATTCAGATGAAGCTACACAGATCAAGCTTAATTTGAAAAATCTACTGATTAAAAATTAATCAAAAGTTTTTCTAATTCTCTTACATTATTGATTGTGGTGCTCTCATTATGGTCTGTAAATCCCCAATTAACAGTAATTGATTGAATACCTGCTTTGGATGCTGCCATAGAATCCTTTAAGCTATCACCAATAACAATACAATGCTCTTTATCTATACAATATTTATCTATGACGTATTGAATCATATCTGCATGAGGTTTAGGGTTAATAACCATATCTGCACCAATAATGTGTTCAAAATAGTTAATTACCTCAAGATGAGATAAGATTTGTTTGGCAAAATTGCTTGATGCATTTGTTGCTACACATAATTTATATTTGTTATGAAGTTTTGTTAGTAACTCATTTATGCCATCATATAGTTCAATATCTTTTGTGCAATTTTCATGATAATATTGATGAAATAATTCAACTTGCTCTTGAGTATAATTTTCACAATTATAAAAGAATTTTGGAGAGTGAACACTTGGATCATTTAAGTTTTCTAAAATTGTATTTTTATCCAATGGCTGTAGGTCTAAATAATTACGTACATAATTTATAGTATTGGCTATCACACTACCTGTATCAACCAATGTACCATCCATATCAAATATTATTAGTTTCATTGTATTGCTTTGAATCTTGATCTAAAATTGTATTTTTTTCTATAGAAATTGATGAATTTTATCTAATAAAATACTTTTTTTTATTAAATTGTAACATTAATTCGATTATCTAATTTTATTTTAGATAAAATGTCCAAATGTTAAATAATAAGATTGTATTTTATATAGGTACATTAGTAGGGTATCTTGTTATAATCTTTTTTGTGGGGTACTATACTAGATTTACAGCTTTAGAGCATTCTGAAAATAATATAAAAGAATATTTAATCTCTATTAAGTCAGTACGCTTGTATGTAAGCAACCAACAAAAAGATGAAGTGTATAGATTAAAAAGCATTAAACAAATGGATGCAGAATATTTCTCACCCCAATTATTAT
>JBNLDA010000076.1:0-10158 GCA_050304095.1 Arcobacteraceae bacterium
TTAGTGCAACTTATGAGTGCGATGCCCATGCAAATCTTAAAAAAGTATTGATTGATGCTAAAGAAGATGATATCAAACTGTTAAAATCACCTGTTGGACTTCCTGCTCGTGGAGTGGTGACTTCACTGCAAGGAAAGATCGAAGATGGTAGTGCTCCAAAAGTTGCATGTGTAAGTAACTGTGTGGGACCATGTAATCATGGTGTTGAAGCAAAACTCGTTGGGTATTGTATCGCTGATAGATTGAGTGATGCTTATAATGGGGATGTAGATAATGGATTGTTCTTCACTGGATCAAACGGATATAAGATTGATAAAGTTATCAGTGTAAAAGAGTTAATGGACAAACTAACAAACGGAGAATAGGCTATCAAACATCTACTCGTACTTTGTATTTTTGTAGTTACATTATTTGGTAGCGTTTCGTATGATGAACTGACGCAACAGTTCAATCAAGCTAAAATTGATTATTTCAGAGCGGTTCTTAATAAAGATCTTGACAAAAAGAATGATCAACTTAAAACAATTATCAAGCTTGGTAAAAAGCTTGATATTAATGTTAAAAAATATGAAGAGGAATTACATAAAAATAAAATTACCTCTTTATTTGATAAAGCTTTAAATGACAAAAAAGAAGAAAAAAAAGCTGAAGTCAAAAACAGAATTCCGATTCAAAAAATAGAAAAAGTCGAATCGATAAAACAACCTCTAAAAAAACTTTCTTATGAAATAACAAGTGTTTATGTGCAAGATAATCAAGTTTTTTTAAATTTTGAAAGAAATGTCACTAAAAGCGATGTGAATTTTTTTGAATTACATTATACCAATATTCATAAAGATATCTATGATATTGTTGGAAATTTTAAAGATGCGAAGCCTACAAAACTCAAAATTGATGGAGTTGATAGAATTTATATTTCGCAGTACAAACCCAATGTATTACGTATCAATTTCTCACATAAGAAGAATCTTAAAACTACTTATCAAGTAGTAGAAAATCAAATGATCATTACCGTTGAAGGATTGACAAAGAAAAAAGTTGATATTCAACAAGCACTTTATCAATTTAGACAAAGTAAGACTGTAGTTTTGGATGCAGGTCATGGAGGAAAAGATCCTGGAGCAGTTGCTTATAAACTGAGAGAAAAAGATATTGTTCTAAAAGTAAATAATGCTCTTACTGCTGAACTGAAAAAACGAGGATATAAAGTAAAAAGAACTCGATACAAAGATAATTTCTTGTCTTTGAAAAACAGAACGAAATATGCCAATAAAAGTGATGCAGATATATTTCTGTCAATCCACTGTAATGCTGCTCCTAGAAGTAAAGCTAAAGAAGCTATGGGGATTGAAACTTATTTCTTATCACCTGCAAGAAGTGAAAGAGCTAAAAGGGTAGCTGCGCTTGAAAATAAATCTGAGATAAAACAAATGGATAGTTCAAGTAAAAATATGTTCTTAATGATGACAAATCAATCTAAGATCACGGCTTCGCATAAACTCTCTATTGATGTACATAGAAATATGTTGTATAACATTAAGCAACGACATAAAGATATTGTTGATCATGGTGTAAGAGAAGGACCATTTTGGGTACTACTTGGTGCACAAATGCCATCAGTGCTTATTGAACTAGGATATATCACCCATCCAACAGAATCAAGAAGATTATCAAGTAGTGCATACCAAAAACTATTAGTTGATGGTATTGCTAATGGTATTGATGAGTATTTTAGAAATAATCCTTAAGTTATACTGGAATTTTGATTGTAAATAGTGCTCCTACAGTTGTATTACTAGCTGATATTTTACCCTGCATATGTGATTCAACGATGGTTTTTGACATATCTAATCCAATTCCTGTTCCATCATTATGATGTTTTGTAGTGAATCTTCTATCAAAGATCTTAGGGAGGATATCTTCTGATATCCCTCCTCCATTATCTCCTAATTCAACGATAAGGAATTTTTCATCTTTAGATATTCTTGTGATGATTGTTCTGTTTGTTGGTTGATTTTCAACAAGGGCATCAATGGAATTTTTGACTAAATTCATTAATACTTGAACTAGTTTATTAGTATCAATGAGTACAGGTTCATCATAATTGAATTCTTTAATACATTCAATATTTTCACGTTTGCATAGAGAATTAGTAAACATTTGCACTTTTTCTATAAGTTCTGATGGTCTTATTTTTTGTTTTTCATTATTATTTGTAAAGTAAGCACGAAAATCATTGATTGTGGTATTGAGATGATCTATATAATTTAAGAGTTCATCTCTATTACTATCCATTTTTTCTTCAGTTAATACACCTAGCTCTTTATGAATCTTAGCTCCTGATAATATCATATTCATTCCATTCAATGGTTGTCTCCACTGATGTAGTATCATTTCTAACATTTCCCCAAGTTGAGCATGTTTAGCATTCATTTCCAGTACAATATCTTTTTCACGATTTTTTTCTATTTCTTCTTCTACTTGTTCATGTAAATTCTCATTCAATAAATCATAATCTTGTGAAGTTTTTGTTACAAGATTTGATAACGCTTCTAATCGTAATAAACTATGGTTATTGATTTGTAATTTATTATGATCGATAAGATTGGAAGCTATATTAGATGTTTTTATTTCAGATTCAGAGATACCAAGTATTGTCATACTTTGGTTAAAAAGAAAGTTTTGCTCCTTTTGAGAATAAAACTCACCATAGGTGAAAAAACCTGCAACATTTGCTATTTTTGTCAATGGATGTAACTCTGTATTGATATGTTCACGGAGTAAGTATTTTCGAGCCATACATGAATAGATATAAATACCTTCTACAGAAAGATTTTGTATTTTTTCAAGTGTTTGAGAACCTTTATTAACAATATTGTTTACATTTCCAAAACCAAATTTTATAGTAGTACCTTCTTTTATATTTCCAGCAAAGGTTAAACTTCCATCATCATGCTTTCCTATAACTGCTCTAGCAATTTCTATATTATTATCAATAATCATTAAAGGAAATTCAATGCCAATTGCAGGAAGCGCCTTTGCAACATTATCTCCTAAATAATTTCTATAAAATTCAAGCGGAGTCATCCCATCAATAGTATATATTCTATTTCCCTCTGATTTTGTTACAGTATGTTTTGGTCCAATTGCAACCCAATCAAAACTAAAGTCATTATATATATGTAAATTAGGATTGATTAATAAAGCCATCACAGAACCATTAACTGTAACTTCTTTTTCAGTGAATACAAAAGTATGAAGGAATTTAGAATAATCTCCAGCCATTCCACCAGCAATTTTCAAATTAGGATGTATAGAATTTATTCCCCAAAGATACATCTCTCCATTGGTATGCAGTCCATCTGTAAAGGTAATAGCTAATTGAGAGTTTTGGATATCCTCTTGTTCAAAACCTCGAATGATTTTTTTACCAAGTGTTTCTGAATCAGTATCGTTACCTTTAACGAGAACATTTTTAATGGTTGTGTTTTCAAAGCATGAAATTGAAAAAATTGTTTTATTTTCTTGTAATCCATCACTATTGATTTCCCCGCTAGTGCTTGCACCAATGATTTTTGCATTAGGAAGCGAAGTGGTAATAACTTCTTGAAGCATGTGGATATAAATTATATCACAATGACAAGTAAAGACTTGAACTAAAATATGATTGTAGCTGTCAATTTTGTTGGTTTGAATATACTCATTAAATTCATCGAGATCTTTATAAATGAAAGAAAAATGCTTCATAGTTGTACCTTATAAGTTACATAATTCTTCATTATAGTGTCGGAAAGCTTAAAAGTTACAAATTTGTTACACAATTAAATTAATTGTGTGTAATAATAGAACTTTTAGTTAAAAAATAATTTTTTATCTCTTTTAAAATTTTTGTTTGTTTCTTTTTGATAAATGGGAGCTTTTTGATATTAAAGAACTTCGCTTTTGAATTTTCCCATGATAGATAGTTTGGATGTAATGAGTTATTATAAAAGAATTTATCATAATGTGGAACATTGGTTGTATTCACAAGCCAAATACCAATATCTTTTGTACTATTTTTTTGTTCAAAATATTTTTCATAATCATAAATTTGTACAAGAATAGATGATTCTTCATAAAACTCTCTTTGAGCTGTTCTTTCAGGAAGCTCGTTGTCTTGAGCAACTCCTTTGAGTAATCCCCATTTATGTTGACTTTGTACTGATTTACATAATAGAATTTCTATATTATTATCTGGTAGTTCTCTGTAGAGGCATATACCATATGCTTTCTTTTTCATTAGATCCTTTTCAGTCGTAAAAAAATAATTGTAGCAAGATAAAGAATACACAATGGTAACAATATCGCAATTTCTGCTTGAATTACATCACCCATTGCTAATTTATACAACATAAAAAATACTCCCCATATAAATAGGGTAATAAAGAAGCTCAATGATGTAAATTTTGGCAGATTAAAAAATCTATTATTATTAGCACTATAGGCAAAAATTAAAACGATAATTGGTAAAACTATAAAATAAGAAAATAGTTGATAATACAATGTTGCTTTGATCTTATTTGTGTTCACTCCTTGAGATTCAAGCAACACTAAAGATTTATAAGCATCTGGAATTGAATAGTTTGATCTTGATTCATAGATATTATCAAGAATTTTTGGATTAAATCCTTCAAGTGTGTCTAAGAATTTTTCATATTTTACACTAATAGCACTATTGTCCCAACCAATATCAGCTGGTTTTTCAATGATTTTTGCATCAACCACATACCATTTATCATTTTGAAAATGGGCACTTTTTGCAATGATACTTTGTTCAATATCATTATCTTTGATCTTAAAAATATGAATATCATTTGCTTTTTTTTCTAATGGATGGAGTTCTTTAAAATAGACAAAATAGTTGTTGTATTTTAAAAAAATATTTGATTTGGTATTGGTAAAATACATCCCTTCTAAAATCTTGTCTTTTTGGTCATAAGAGTAGGCTAATGGGGTAGTTTGTAAATATATAAATGCACTAATGATCAATGTTGAGATAATTAATATTGGATAATATATCATTCGTTTACTCACACCTAATGAAAATGAGGCAACCAATTCATTACTTCTAATTAGAAATACAAGAGTCAATACCCATCCAAAAACAAGTGAAATTGGCAAGGTTATACTTAACGTGAAAAATGCATTATACAGTACATACAAAAGTTGTAAGTTTGCGGAATCTGGTAGATCTTTGAAGTTTTGGATCAGATCGATCCCTACAAAGAAAACTTCCATCGCAAAAAGGATAATTAAAAAAAGTTTTAAAAATTTCAATAAAAGATATTGAGTAAAAATTTTCATAAAGTCTTCGTATATTTTGATTTAACTTCCATTAGATCTTGCGTTTTAAGTGCTTCTATTGATTTAATGCAGTGTTGAATTATATCGTTAATTTTATCAAATTCCTCTTTACGAAATCTATCTAATACATAATTAGCAACTTCACTTCTATCTTCAGGTTTTCCAATGCCAACTCGAACACGAATATATTCTTTACCAATAGCACTATCAATTGATTTTAAACCATTATGTCCACCATGACCACCACCTTGTTTAAACTTGATACTACCAAATGGTAAATCCAAATCATCATGGATAACGATAACTTTTTCTAGTGGAATATCATAATAACAAGAAATAGCCCCAACGGCTTCTCCTGAAAGGTTCATATAAGTTTGAGGTTTCACATAAAGTGTGTCGCTTGATTTTTCAACGAGAGCTTTGAAATTTGATTTGTTTATATTTGAAGTGTTTAGATTTTTGGTCATCTCATCGATGACCATAAAACCTATATTATGGCGAGTTTGCGAATATTTTTCGCCAGGATTACCAAGTCCTGCTACTAAAAACATTATTTAGCTTTGATTACACCAACAACTGGTACTCTTGGGTCTAAGAAACACTCAACACCTTCTGGCATTTTGATATCTCTTACTAAGAAGTTATCCCCAGTATCTAAGTTACTGATTTCAAAGTGGAAAGATTTTGGTAGGTTCTCAATTGTACATTTAACTGGAACTCTTTTTCTGTGATAAGCAAAAAGACCTTTGTTTTTAAGACCTTTTGGAGTACCTGCAACAGTTACTGGAACTTTATAAGTAGCTCTAACACCTGGCATTGCAGCCATTAAATCTACGTGTAATAATTCACTAGTTACTGGATCTTTTTGATATTCTTGTACAACAACTTTAAGTTGTTTGTCACCTACTTTAACATCAAATGCGATATCTTCTTTATGTTTCATAAATCTGATAAATTCATTAGTCTTAAAAGCCGCATTTATGTTTTCAATACCTTTTCCATAAATGTTGGCAATTAGATAACCATCTCGTCTTAGTTGTTTTGTGCTTTGTTTAACGATACTATCTCTAACAATACCTTCTAACATTTTGTTTCCTTATTTTAAATTGGAACGCGATTATAGTAAAAAGTAGTTTAAGATTTGTTTAAATTTTAGTTAAAATAAGTAGAGCATCTTTATAAATTGGTTCATCGATAAATCCATACAGTTTATCAACAAATCCAGTACACCCTTTTGCTTTTTGTTCTTCAAATATTTTAACAATATATTTTGCTTTTTCTATAGCACTATTATCAAGTGAAAATGTTTCATTAGCAATACTTACTTGAGTTGGAGAGATACATGATTTAGCTGTAAATCCCATTGATTTTTCTTTTTGACACCATTGGGCAAATGCATCAGTATCTTTGTAATCTTGAAAGGTAAAAGAGATTGGATAAAGTCCAGCGATTTTGGCATCAACTAAAAATTTACTCAAGATATATTCAATAGTTGGATTTTGTATTGTGACAAGATTTTGTGGTAATCCAAGTGATTCAAGCATATCTAATATTCCCAAATATACTGTTGTAACTCTTGAATCTAATTTGAGTGATGTGAGATTATGTAAAGCTTCTTTTGTTTCAATTGATAAATGTACTTCAATATCATCATTTATAAGTTCAAGTGCTTTTTGAACATCCTCTTGTGTTCGTATTTTTGGAATTCTTATTGCATCTGGTTTAGCTTGATTGATAAGCTGTACATCTTCAATTCCACATGATTCTATTAAATCATTAACTCGAACGACTGTTTTGCAATTGGTGTATTGGTTTTTTATGAGTGTATCATACACTTGTTTTCTTGCCAATACTTTATCAAATACCCCGTCTTCAAGATTGATTATAGCAATATCACATTCTAATTGTGCGATTTTATCTAGATGTTTTTGCTTGTCACCTGCTACCATTAGAGCACTTCGAATCATTATCTTTCCTTTAGATTTTTAATATAGAAAAAGATCGAATCTAATTCATCATTTGTAAGAAAATAGGTTGGCATGATCATCGATTTACTCTTTGTTGATTGTAATACTTTGTAAAATTCTTCTTTTGTGATATTGGTTATATCTGGAGCATTGACCTTTTGAACATTTCCTTTTCTATCTTTATACAGTGCAATAAATGATCCTTTTGCATCTTCACCATGACATTTATTACAGCCTATTCCTCTGGGATTTTTGTAAAGCATATGACCATATTCAAATTTGGTGATAAAAGAGTTGTCAATGATGTCTTTATTTGCATGTGAAAATATTGATAAGAAGATAACTATAAGTACTGTTCGTAACAAAAATCTTTAACCTTGATATAAAAAATGTTTGGATATTATATCTTTCTAAAAATTAATACAAGGTTACTGCTACCATGCAAATTCTTGACGGAAAAGCACTATCAAATAAAATAAAATCAAACGTAAAAGCTGAAGTTGAAATCTTACAAAAAGAGAAAGGACTTACTCCTGGATTAGCGGTTGTTTTAGTTGGATCTGATCCAGCAAGCGCAGCTTATGTAGGTATGAAAAGCAAAGCTTGTAAAGAATCTGGAATCTATTCAATTGTTCATGAAATGCCTGCAACGATCAATCAAAAAGAGATACTTGATGTGATCACTATGATGAACAAAAATCCTTTGATCGATGGAATTTTAGTACAATTGCCATTGCCACAACATATTGATACTACGGCAATCTTAGAAGCTATTGATCCAAATAAAGATGTTGATGGATTCCATCCCTATAATGTAGGTCGTGTGACTGCTGGTTTGGATGGATTTATCCCTGCAACACCATATGGAGTGATGGAGTTATTAAAAGAATATGATATTGATCTACAAGGAAAAGATGTATGTGTAGTAGGAGCATCAAATATTGTTGGAAAACCTTTAGCAACACTTTTATTAAATGCTAATGCAACTATTGATGTATGCCATATTTATACAAAAGATTTAAAAGCTCACACGAGCAAAGCAGATATTGTTTGTGTTGGAGTTGGTGTGGTTGATTTGATCAAAGAAGATATGATCAAAGAGGGTGCAGTAGTGATTGATATTGGTATCAATAGACTTGATAATGGGAAATTGGTTGGGGATGTAGCTTATGATACAGTTGCTCCTAAATGTTCCTATATCACTCCAGTTCCAGGTGGAGTTGGACCAATGACTATTGCAATGTTATTACAAAATACGATTAAGGCTGCAAAACAACGAAAGATTGCTGAATGATCAAGAAAGTTTACCATTGGTCTAGTACATGGACCGGAACAGTTATAATTGTTCTTACGATCATTTTCTTTATCGCTCAAGCATTTGTGATCCCTAGTGGAAGTATGAAAAATACTTTGCTCATTGGTGATATGTTGTTTGTGAAAAAATTCTCTTATGGAATTCCCGTCCCTCGAATCCCTTGGTTGGAAGTAAAAGTATTGCCTGATTTTAATGACAATGGGCATCTGTTTGAAGGGGATCGACCTGAGCGTGGTGATATTGTGGTATTTAGATATCCACACAATGAGTTAGTACATTATGTAAAAAGATGTGTGGCTGTTGGTGGAGATTTGGTAGCACTTAAAGATAAACATCTATTTTTACATCCACATCAAGGCAATGACTATATAAAAGCAAATTATCCAAAAGAACAAATAGTAGATATCAATGGTCTTCTTTGGGTAATTGATCCGTATAAAAATCAATTTAAAGGTATCCATACTGATTCAACGGTAACTAGAGTTAATTCAATGTTTACACAACTATTTGATCTAATGCCAATTCAAGTTCCAAAAGATGAATTTTTTATGATGGGTGATAATAGAGATCATAGTAATGATTCAAGATTTTGGGGAACAGTACCATACAAATTTATTGTTGGAAAACCTTGGTTTGTCTATTTCTCATGGGATGAAGATTTTAAAATAAGATGGGATAGAGTATTTAGATCAGTTGAATACCTACAAAACAATGTGAAACAAATAGATGTTTCAACTCATCAAGAAGGAATTTATTAATGAAGTATTTTATAGCAAGCGACCACGCTGGTGTAAAGATCAAAGATTTTGTAAAAGGTTTATTTGAAAACAATGGACATGAAGTAATTGATTTAGGTCCAGCTAATGCAGATCGTGTTGACTATCCAGATTTCGCAGCAAAAGTTTGTGAAGAAGTGATCTCAAATGAGGGAAGCAAAGGAATTTTAATTTGTGGAACTGGGCTTGGGATGAGTATGGCAGCTAATAAATTTGATGGTATACGAGCAGCACTTTGTCACAATGAATACTCTGCAGCAATGGCACGTGAACACAATGATGCTAATGTATTATGTTTGGGTGAACGTGTGAGCGGAGAAGGAATGATCGAGTCAATTGTGAATGCTTGGGAAACTCATGAATTTGCTGGTGGTCGACATGCTGGACGAGTTGACAAGATCAATAAGCTTGGAAGTTGTAGAATCTAAAAATGACACGAGGGGCTCCACAAGAAGACTGGGTTGCATATGTAGTAATGCTATTAGTAGTAGCTGGAGTGATGCTAGGTAAGTATCTCATTGCTCGTGGTGATACACCAATTGAAGAAGTGATCGAAGAAGAACTTGATGAGATCAGTGAAGTAATAGAAGAAATAGAAGAAAAAATAAAAAGTTAGAGTATGTTAAATCCAAAAGTTATAGAATATATATTTTCATCCGCTTCCATTCAACGATGGAATGATTATCCACGAATGGTGGAACTTGTGGAGCTAGATAAACAAGCTCATAAATTCATTATTGCTTATTTTATTGCTCAG
>JBNLDA010000077.1:0-9812 GCA_050304095.1 Arcobacteraceae bacterium
AATTGTTTTTAAATTTGCATAAGCACTTTCATTTTCCATATATTCTATATATCGAATTTGTATTCCTAAATTTTTTGCATAATCATAAAGATCACTTACTTCATTTTCATTAATATTTTTTAGTACCACTGTATTAAGTTTCACGAGCATACCTGCTTCAACAGCAGCTTCAATTCCTTCTTGAACTTTTTCTAGAACATTCTTTTTAGTCAAATACCAAAAGGTTTCTTTTTCAAGTGAATCAATTGAAATATTAACCCTTTTGAGTCCTGCATTTTTCAGTTTATCTATTTGTGCTTTGAGTAGATATCCATTGGTTGTTAAAGCTAGATCAATATCATTCTTATAATCATGGATCATCTTGATAAATTTATCCAAATCATCTCTTACTAATGGTTCACCACCAGTTATTCTAATTTTTTTGATTCCATTATCAATGGCTACTTTAATAAATGAAAACATCTCTTCATAGCTCAGTAAATTTTCTTTTGGAGTCCATTCAAAAGGTTTTTCTGGCATACAATACTGACATCTAAAATTACATCGTTGAGTTACTGAAATTCTTAAGTAATCAACTTTTCTATCAAAACTATCTATTAACATTTTTGACTCCTTATGCCGAAAGTATACTTTAATTGGAAAATTATTTTCTTGACCTATGTCAAAGAACTTTTTTAAACAAAATGTATAATTTTTGATCTATGTCAAAGACATCATCAAAAAGATTCATTACAATTCATGTTCAAAAGTTGAAAGGAATCAAATGTCTTATATAATTAAAAGAGATGGCTCAAAAGAAAAATTCAAAGATTATAAGATCGAAGATGCGATAAAAAAAGCTTTTAAGAGTGTTGATGCATCTTATAACAAAAATATTTTTATAAAGGTTTTAAATCAAATTGACCAAGAACAAATCAATACAGTTGAAGCAATTCAAGATACTATAGAAAAAATCTTATTTGAATACCGTTATTTTAATGTTATGAAATCATTTATCACTTATCGATTTCTTCACAAAATGCAAAGAGAACACATTCTAGGACTTTCTGAAGATACAACTTTTGTAAATTCAACAGCCAGTGTAGAAGAATATATACATAAAAATGACTGGAGAATAAAAGCAAATGCCAATACAGGATATTCTAATTCAGGATTAGTAAATAATCTTGCGGGAAAAGTAATCGCAAATTATTGGCTTGATCGAGTATATTCAAAAGCTGAAGGATACGCACATAGAAATGGTGATATACATATTCATGATTTAGATTGTTTAACTGGTTATTGTGCAGGATGGAGTTTAAGACAATTATTAAATGAAGGATTTAATGGAGTCAGAGGAAGAGTAGAAAGTAAAGCTCCAAAACATTTTCGTGAAGCTCTTGGTCAAATGGCAAACTTTTTAGGAATATTGCAAAGTGAATGGGCTGGAGCTCAAGCTTTTAGTTCTTTTGATACGTACCTTGCTCCCTATGTATTTATTGATGATTTAAATTATATAGAAGTAAAAAAAGCAATTAAAAGTTTTGTTTATAATCTGAATGTTCCATCTCGTTGGGGTCAAAGTCCTTTCACTAATATTACAATTGACTGGACTGTTCCTGATGATTTAAAAGAACAAATACCTACGCTTAATGATATTCATTTATTCAAAAGTTTTGAAGATGATATAAAAATTTTATCCAGAATAAAAGAGAAAGGGGTAACTCAATTAGAAGACTTAACCTATAAGCATTTTCAAAAAGAAATGAATATCATTAATAAAGCCTATTATGAAGTGATGACTGAAGGGGACAAAACAGGTCAACCTTTTACATTTCCTATTCCAACAGTCAATATCACTGAGGATTTTGATTGGTATGGAGAAAATGTAGATATTCTTCTTGAAAATAGTGCAAAAATTGGTTCAAGTTATTTTCAAAACTTTATAGGAAGTCAATATATTGTTAACGATGAGGGGCAAAAAATTGAAAATCCTGATGCTTATAAACCTGGAGCTGTAAGAAGCATGTGTTGTAGATTACAATTAGATTTAAGAGAACTATTAAAGCGTGGGAACGGACTATTTGGTAGTGCTGAAATGACTGGAAGTATTGGAGTTGTTACTATTAATATGGCAAGACTAGGATATCTTTATAAAAATAATAGTGAAGACTTATATTCAAATCTTGAAAGACTTTTAGATATCGCTTTTAGTTCATTGGAGAAGAAAAGATTAATTGTAGATCAATTATTTAAAGATGGTCTTTATCCTTATACAAAAAGATATTTAAAAGGATTTGCTAATCATTTTTCAACGATTGGAGTAAATGGTATCAATGAAATGGTCAGAAATTTCACCAATGATGAACATGATATATCAACTATTTATGGCGAAGAATTAGCAACACAGATATTAGATTTTATTAGACAAAAGATTCAACACTATCAGGAAAATAGTGGGAATCTATATAATTTAGAAGCAACACCAGCAGAAGGAACAACTTATAGATTTGCAAAAGAAGATAAAAAACGATATCCAGATATATTGCAAGCAGGAAGTGAAGATAAAATCTATTATACGAATTCGTCTCAATTACCAGTTGACTTTACGCAAGATCCATTTGAAGCATTATTGAAACAAGACAAATTGCAAACCAAATATACAGGAGGTACAGTACTGCATTTATATATGAATGAACGATTAGAATCTATAGATTCCACAAGAGTATTTTTAAAAACGGTTATGGAAAGCTTTAGATTACCGTATGTGACTATTACACCAATTTTCTCTGTTTGTGAAAAACATGGATATATTAGTGGGGAGCATGAATATTGTCCTAAATGTGATGAAGAGATCATCAAGATAACAATGCAAAAGGAAGCATCATGAACACAAAAAAAATTTTAAAAGATAATGAACACAAAAGAACAAAGTGTACAGTATATACAAGAGTTATGGGATATCATAGACCAATTGAAAGTTTTAATATAGGGAAAAAAGGTGAACACGAACAAAGAAAATATTTCGTGGAAGAAAAAAAAGATCATTGATTCTATAACTCCTTTTACTCTCTTAGATTTCAAAGATCAAACATCAGCCATAATATGGTTTAGTGGTTGTAATATGAGATGTAGTTTTTGTTATAATCCAGAAATTGTATTAGGTAATGCATCACTATGTTTTGAAGATATTATAGAGTTTTTAGATTCAAGAAAAAATTTATTAAAGGGTATAGTTTTGTGTGGAGGAGAACCTACCATACACAAAGAACTCTACCCGTTGTGTATAGAATTAAAAAAAATGGGATACAAAATTAAACTTGATACAAACGGATTGAACCCTACACTAGTTGCACAATTAACAAACAACAATCTCATTGATTTTATAGCACTAGATTTTAAAGGTATTAATGAAAACTTTAAAACCATCACACATGTAGATAAATTTGATCAATTTCAAAATACTTTACAATTTCTTATTGAAAATGATTTTGACTTTGAGGTTAGAACAACTTATCATCAAGATCTTATTTCATTAAATGAATTATATATTATGCTAGATTTTTTAGAATCTTTAAGATACGATAAAAAATACTACATTCAAAATTTTATAAATACAAAACCTACATTAGGCTATATTCAAAATAAAAGTACTCAAGATCTATCAAAAATCATTCAAAATAATTATCTATTTGAAATAGAATTTAGAAATTTTATATCAATACAAAATAATCAATGATTTAGATGATTATAGTTTTTTTGAATTCAAATATAATATAATACTCAAAATAACAAAAGGAAATACCATGGGAATATGTATAAAAGAAGCATTACGGTTGATACAATCAAATATTAAAAAGGTTTCGTTTGAAATAGTGCCCATTGAAAATTGTGGTGGTCGTATTTGTGCCCAAGATCTATTTGCTACTTATTCCCTTCCAATTTATAACAACTCTGCTATGGATGGTTATGCAGTCAAACTAGAAGATAGTGGAAAAATTGTAAAGATCATTGATGATATATTTGCAGGATCAGAAAAACAAACACCTATACAGCAAGGAGAATGTTTAAAGATCATGACGGGTGCTAGAGTGCCAGAGTGTGTTGAAGCAGTCGTTCCTTTAGAATTAATTGAAAAAATTGATGAAGATAACATAAAATTACCAGAAGACCTCAAAGAAAATCAACACATAAGATTTATTGGAGAAGATGTTCAAAAAGGTGAACCATTAGTCAAAGATGGTGATCAAATAAATTTTGCTACAGTAACACTTTTAGCTTCACAAGGAGTTACACATATCAAAGTATATAGAACTCCAAAGGTTTCAGTATTTACCAGTGGTGAAGAATTAAAATTACACTATGAAAAAATTGAAGATTATCAAATCTATAATTCAAATACTCCTACATTATTAGAAAGAGTCAAAGAGTTTGGTTGTGATGTGACCTTTACCGGAATGGCTCATGACACAGTAGAATCACTCAAACAAATGATAGAAAACTCTTTATATGCTGATCTTATTATCACTACTGGGGGAATTAGTGTAGGAGAAGCTGATTTTACAAAAGAAGCATTTGAATGTTTTGATATGGAAGTGATCTTTAATGGGATTAAGATCAAACCAGGAAAACCAACAGTATTTGGTAAAATTGGCTCAACCTATATCATAAATCTTCCTGGAAATCCATTGGCTTCATCATTGATATTTGAACTATTTGGAAGTATTATATTACAAAAACTTTCAGGAAATAGAAATATCTTTCATAACTATATTGAAACAAAAATATCTGAGGATTTACATAATAAAAAAGGTAGAACGACTCTTATTCCTGGATCATTTGATGGAAAACATTTTCATCCATCTGCTAAAAGATTACCTGGAATGGTCAGTGTACTGAATAATTGTAATAGTTTAATTGTGCTCAATAAAAATCTAAGTGATATATCAAAAGATGATATGGTAAAAGTAATTCCAATTAATTGGAAATTCTTTACCGATGAGATACAGGATTTTTTCAATTAAAATATTTATTTTGATTTAAGTCAAATCAATTCTTTCTTAAAAATATTACAATATACAAATCATATAAATAATAGGAGAGTATATGTCTGAACAATTAGATAGACGAGATTTTCTTGGAATGTCATTTGCAGCAGTTGCAGCTGTAGGTGGAGTCGCTTCTTTGGTTGGTATGAAGCAAGCTTGGGATCCACTTCCAAGCGTACTTGCGGCTGGATTTACAACTGTAGATCTTGCGAATGCTGAATCAGGGAAACCAAGTACAGTGACTTGGAGAGGGAAACCAATTTTTATCTTAAAGAAAACTGCTGAAATGCCAAAAGATGGTAGAGATTTAGTAATTGGTGATGATCACTATACAATTGTTATTGGATTGTGTACGCACCTTGGTTGTATTCCTGCATGGAAAGGGAAAGACAGCATTTGGAAATGTGCTTGTCACGGTGGAGAATTTGATACAAGTGGTAGACAACAATTTGGACCACCACCAAGACCATTTGATATCCCACCATTTAAAGTTGATGGTACAGTACTTACTTTGGGTGAAAAAGGTCCAGAGTCTGAAAAAATGATGCAGGCGTAAGGAGAGAGTAGATGGCTAAAATAAATGAAAGTCTTTTTAGTGCAGAAGGATTAGATAAGAGATTAAATCTTACGAAATTCAATAAAGTTATGATGACTGAATATTGGATTCCAAAAGATATTAACTTCTTATGGGCAATGGGTGTAGTGTTAGCTACAACATTTGTAATATTAATTGTTAGTGGATTGTTCCTAATGATGTATTACAAACCTGATACTGCATTAGCATTTGATAGTGTAAACTATACAATTATGCAAGAAGTTGGATTTGGTTGGTTATTTAGACATATGCATGGTGTTGCAGCATCTGTTGTATTCTTGATTATCTATATCCATATGTTTGCTGGACTATATTATGGTTCATACAAAAAAGGTAGAGAGATGATCTGGATCTCTGGTATGTTATTATTTGTAACATTCAGTGCAGCAGGTTTCTCTGGATATATGTTACCTTGGGGACAAATGAGTTACTGGGCAGCAGCAGTTATTACAAACCTATTTTCTGGTGGATCACTTGATGCTCAATTCTTAGTTGAATGGATTAGAGGTGGATTTGCAGTAAATGATGCTACTTTAACTAGATTCTTTATGTTACACGTATTTTTATTACCAATCGTTATTCTTGGTGTAATTGCATTACATTTCTATACTTTAAGAGTACCACATGTTAATAACCAAGAGTCAGATGATATTGATTTTGATGCTGAAGCTGAGAAATATTTAGCAGGAAACAAAAAAGAAGCAAAAGTAATTCCATTCTGGCCAGTGTTCTTATCAAAAGACTTTGCAGTATTAAGTGTATTCTTAATCTTCTATTTCTATTTGGTATTCTTCCATTATGACTTTGCAATGGACCCAGTTAACTTTGATCCAGCAGATCCAATGGTAACTCCAGCGCATATTTACCCAGAGTGGTATTTCTTATGGTCGTATGAAGTATTAAGAGGTTTCTTCTTTGATATAGCTGGAATGAGTGCAATGGATATTGGACTTATTGCATTTGCATTTGCTCAAGTTGCATTCTTGATTGTTCCATTTATTGATAGAGATCCAGATATTTTACCAGCACATAGAAGACCAAGATTTAATATTTGGTTCTGGATTATGATGGTGGATTTAGTTATCTTAACAATTTGGGGTAAATTACCTCCAACAGGTGTGAATGCATGGATTGGATTCTTTGCAACATTAGTGTTCTTAGGATTATTCGCTTCATTACCATTTATTACAAAAGCAGATGCTAAAAGTAGAGGTGCACTATGAGAGAAATCAAAATATTAGCAGTATTAATTGTATTTACTGCGGGATTATATATTGGTGTTGAGCCATTTGCTCACTCTCAAATGCATCCACATGTTGAAGCTGCAGATTATTCATTTAAAGATGCAGATGGTTTAAATGGTGCAACTGGAAATGCTCAAAACGGTGAAGCTCTAGTTCAAGCGAACTGTATTGCTTGTCACTCAATTGAGAAAGCTGGATTCCCTCCAATGATGGATGATGCTAGCAGTGCTGCAAGCTATGGAGTAGTTCCACCAGATTTAAGTTCTGCTGGACATATTTATGATGCAAACTTCTTAGCTGCATTTATTAAAAATCCAGCGAAAGCTACTAAAACTGAGCATAAATTTGAAGATGGAAAAGTGCATCCAATGCCAAACTATGACTGGATGCCAGCGCAAGATATTGCTGATATGGTTGCATATTTACAATCTATTGCTCCAGAAAAAATGACAAATAAAGAAGTATTCATGGATGCTTGTAATAGATGTCACTCAATGAAATATGATGGTATGAAAATCATAACTGACGGACCAAATGGTGTAAGAAAAGAAGGTGTAATGGCTAGATCTGATGTTACTACTTATATGGGTAAAACTCCACCAGATTTATCACAATACACTAGAAGTAGAAGTGATAGTTATTTACATGAATTTATCAACGATCCTCAAAAACATCTTGAAGGTACAGCTATGCCAAGAGTTGGTTTAACTCAAGCTGCTGAGCAACAAGTTGTTAAATATATGGAAGAAGTTGGTGAAGTTAAAAAACCAGAAAGAGAAGCTTTAGGACCAAAATTCTTAGCATATCTTGTAATCTTTGCTATTTTTGCATTCCTATGGAAAGCTAAAATCTGGCGAGAAGTACACTAAGAAGAAAGGGTAGAATATGAAATTAATAAACTTATTAGCTGCAGCACTTCTTAGCGTAAGTGTTGCAAATGCAGACGAAGTAATGAAATCATCTATGACTAAAATGGAAATAGGAGTCAATATGATTCAAAAAGGTTTTATGCATAATGACACTAGTTTGATCTTAGATGGAGCAAAACTTGTTCAGGAAGGAAATACAATGTTCTCTGATCAAAATACAATTGCTCAATATTTACCAAAAGGTAAGGAACATCTTTCAAATGTAGGAGTTAATCAAGCTTTTAGAATAGATTTGGATGCAAAAAGTATTGCTATTAGAGTTGACTCAAAAGATTATGTCAATGCAACTACTGCATACACAGATATGCTCAATGCATGTTCACATTGTCATGCATTAGTTAGAAATTGGTAAAAAGGATAGATTATGGGAATACCTGGTGGAATAGAATTATTTGTGATTATAGCCGTTGTTGTTTTACTCTTTGGAGGGAAAAAGATTCCAGAACTAGCAAAAGGTCTAGGAATGGGAATTAAGAACTTTAAACAAGCAGTAAAAGAAGATGAACCTCTTACACCGTTGCAAGAAGAGAAAAAGTTCAATGTATAAAACCTTCCCCTTGTGGGAAGTTTTTATACTATTTATACTAATAGACCAGCACCTTTTATAGCGGTACTTCTATCTTTAGCATAGATTCTTTTTCCATCTTTAAGATCATATTTCCAAATTGGAGCACTAGCCTTAAAATCTTCTACAAACTCATCAATAAACTCTAATGCAACACGTCTTTTTGGACTGCATACTGCAGCTATATATGAGCTCGTATGATTTGGTACATCTCCCCTGCTATGAGCCATTAACACAATAGCATTCTTCTCATTCATCTTGTTTTGCCAAGAAGCAAACCATGAATTTAAAATAGGTTCATATATATCAAAGCTTAGACCATCAATACCATTTTCATCTCTTATTACTCCTACAAAAGTAATAATAGCCCCAAAATTATTAAGTTTTTGATCTTTATACCATCTAGAAGTGATCTCTTCAACATTTAAATCGCCATCGTATAATTCTAAAAACTCCATATTACCCTCCGCATACTGGAGGTAAAAGTGAAACTTTATCACCAGGTTTCAATTCTATATTTTTATCTTGTATAAGAATATCATTAACTGCAACTGCACAGTTTTCCAGCCATGAAGATACCTTTTCATGATCTTTTAACATATCACTTAACTGTTGCAAATTATCTATATACAATTGCATTGGTTTTATTCCAATTGGTCCTAAGAATTCTACTGTTATCATTTATTATACTCTCCTGATTTTCCACCACTTTTGTGTTCTAATTGTATATTTGATATAACCATACTTTTATCAATTGCTTTGACCATATCATATATTGTAAGTAAACCTATACTTACCCCTGTTAAAGCTTCCATTTCAACGCCTGTTTGTCCTGAAAGTTTTGTTGTAACATTAAGTCTAAATCCTGGCAACTCTGGAAGTTCTTCAATATCACAATTAATTCCACTTAACAATAATGGATGGCACATTGGTATAAGTTCTGGTGTTTTTTTCGTTCCCATAATGGCTGCAACAACTGCCGTTTGCAACACTGGACCTTTTTTATTTTGGTTAGATACCACATTATCAAATGCCTTTTGAGACATAGATATTGTCCCACTAGCTATTGCGACTCTCGTGGTTGCATCTTTAGCCGATACATCTACCATTTTTGGTCGATCATTCTGATCTAAGTGTGTTAAGTTCATGAGTAGCCTTTTTTGTAAAATAGATTTTTGCACAAGCAAGTAAATAAGTAAGTAATAAAAAGTTGGAAAAAATAAATAATATGAACCCAAAATTTACTAAAATTGTAACATTGAATGTAAGTCCAAATAACAATGAAACAATACTACTTATGTGTATAAGAAATTGTAATTGACTTTTTTGAATACTTATCATTTCTCTCATTGTTGGAATATCAAATATTCCACAACTACTTAAATGAAACCATGTTAGAAATGGAACTATCTTATATAACATCCCATTCATAAGTGTCATTACAAACCCCAT
>JBNLDA010000078.1:0-9787 GCA_050304095.1 Arcobacteraceae bacterium
TCGTTACAACAAAAGACAACCTTCATATGTTAAGTACATCTATCTTTAAAAATTTACGAACTGTCATGAATACTGGTGACATAACATTAATGAAAACAACAGAAAATGACATTAAATCTATAAGTGGAATTGTAAATTTAGACATACATAAAAACCAACCTATGATTGAACTATTTAATAAAAATGAAAAAATTACTACAGACAAAGATGTTCTTGAAACTTTTAACAGTAAAAAAGACAAAATTATTGAAATAGACAATTCTTCACTTCATACACTAAGATTAATTCGACCGATGATAGCTTCATCAGAATGTACTAAATGTCATAGCAATCAGCAAGTGGGTGATGTGATTGGGATTATTGATTTGACATTTTCACTTCAAAAAGCAGATGAAAACCTTAATAATATTATTGATAATATCATTATCACTTCAATCATCTTAGGACTTTTAACAATCATAATTATTTATTTTGTTGTTAAAAATGCCACTGCACCAATTGTAGGATTAAAAAAAGGATTTAAAAGATTGCTTGATTCTGATCAATCTTATACAGATATGAAACTGATCGTTCGATCAAGTGACGAAATTGCAGAAGTTGTACAACTATTCAATGGTTATCTAGATAAACTCCACAATGAAATAATGAATGATGTTGAAAAATTTTCTAGTTCAATTCTAGATTCACAAGAAAGTATTATTGTATGTACTAATGCTGAAACTGAAACTATACAAACTGCCAATAGTGCATTTTTAAAATTTTTTGATGTAAAAAATGTTGAAGAATTTAAAACTAAATATGGTTCATGCATTTGTGAAACTTTTGAAGAAGATTATACAAATAACTATATACAAAAATATATAAATGGAGAGTATTGGTACAATTATATTAAAAATAGACAACATGAAATACATAAGGTTGTTATTACAAAAAAATCAAATCAATATATCTATAAAGTTACCGCTAATGAGTTTTTCATAGGAAATATCCAATTTAACACTGCAATATTCACAGATATCAGTTCATTAGAATTAACGCAAAAAAAACTATCTGAACTTAATCAAAATCTTGAAACTCGAGTCAAAGAAGAAATTGACAAGAATAGACATCAAGAACAACTTATAATGAAACAAGAAAAACTTGCCACTTTAGGTGAAATGATGGATGCAATCGCTCATCAATGGAAGCAACCTCTTAGTGTGATTCAAATGGATACAAATTTATTAGAATACGAACAAAATTTTAATGGTCATGTTTCAAATGAAAAATTAAATGATTCGATTGAATCAATTAGAAATCAAATCAGTCATTTAATTAACACAATTGATGAATTTAGAAAGTTTTTCAGACCGAATCAACCAAAATCAACTGTTAAGCTAATTACTATATTTAAATCAATTCAAGAGTTACTTAAAAATATATTACATGGTAATAATATTGAACTTTCAATTATTTGCGACAACTCGCTTTCATATAAACTAGTAAAGTCAGAATTTAAACATATTTTTATCAATTTGATTAATAATTCAAAGGATGCATTTATTCAAAATGATATTCAAAATAGACAAATTACTATTGAAGTTGTTCAAAATATTAACAATATTGAAATCATATTTAAAGATAATGCTGGTGGGATACCTCAAGAGATTATTAATGAAATCTTTAAAGTGAACTTCACAACCAAAGACAATGATAAAGGTACGGGGATTGGCTTGTATCTTGTTACACAAATTCTTGAAAAAATCAATGGTAAGATTGAGGTAAAAAACATATATTTTGAAGCACAAAAAGGTGTTGAGTTTAAAATCATATTACCTTTGTGATTTATATGTGACAATAATATTACAATTATATACCAAAGTATAATTGAATTTCGAAAATTTATTTGATATAATTTAAGTAGAATGAAAAATATAACCTATAAAACAAAATTTTTATTTAGCTATATCATTGTTATTATACTTATTATAATACCGTTAATTTATACATTTAATTCTTTTGTGAATAGTGATGTAACACATATATCTAAACAAGAATTTAAAAATAAAATTCTTGAAAGAGAAGAATATCTAGATGATTTCTTTTATCCATATAAAACTTCAATTCAAGCTTTAGCTTTAAATGACGACTTACATAATTATTTAAACTCTCAAGACAATCAATCAACTATAGAAAATCTATTCTTACAATTAAAAAGATCCTTACCGTGTGTTTCGCAAGTTAGATTGCTTGATCTAAATGGAAATGAAATCATAAGAGCTGATGGTACTCCAATAGGGATCATGAAAGATAAAGCGATATCTAAACTTGTTGATAAAGAGCATCTTAAAAACAAATCTAATCGAGATTACTTTAAAAGATTTTTGGATCTCAATGAAAATGAATTAGGTCTATCTCATATGGATCTCAATGCTGAAAATGGAAAGATAGATATTCCAAAAGCACCAACATTGAGAATGGGGATGCTTATTTTTGATGAAAATAAACAAAAACAAGCAATGATAATCTATAATATTTGCCTAAGATCTTTTTTCAATCTTCTCAATAAAACAACGTTATACCATGTACATCTTATTGATAAATACGGTAATTTTATACTTCACCATAATCCAAAATATGGTTTGATGGGGGATGAACCTTATACACTTAAAGATGAATTTCCAAATGAGCACATGCATATATTAGAAAATGATGAATATTATGGAACAAACTTCTATTCAAAAAAATTAACTCATTTTGATAATGGTCAAGAACTCAGGATATTGTTAGAGATAAAATATCTGTATCTTACAAATGAAAATATATCTAATCAAGATAGATTTATCTATGTATTTATTGTTATTGCATTATTGTGTCTTCCTTTGGTTATTTATTTTTCTAAAATACCAGACAAGATCAAACAAGAAGCAAAACAACAAAAATTCATTAGTCAAATATGTAACCTACCAAACCGTATGGCATTGATGCAAGATCTTCTTGATAAAAAATTTGAAGATTCTATGATCATTTTGATTGAATTTACCAATATTATCAAAATTCAAAACAGTTATGGATATAGTATTTCTGATACACTTGTAAGAGAAATAGCTCAATATTTATCAAACTATAAAGACTCTTATATCCAAAAACTTTATAAGAACAATTATCACGTATTTGCATTTCAATATAGATATGTTAATGATACTACATTAGAAAAATTTTTAAATAAATTACATTCCAATCTAGAAAAACAAATTTTCACTATAAAGTTTGAAGATCTTGATATTGATTTTAGTATCAATTGCTTGATTGGTACAAGTAATCCGAATAACTTAAATAATAGTATTGATGAGCTACAAGAAGCAGAAAATGCACTAGATAATGCAATTGAACAAAATAAAAACATCGTAATCTATGATAACGAACATGTTGCACAAATTGTAGAAAATATCCAGAATATTGCTATGTCCAAAAATATTAAGAATGCTATAGATAATGACCTATTAATACTACATTATCAACCAATTTATAATAATCATACAAATAAAATTGAGAAATATGAATGTTTAGTACGTATGCAAATTGGTGATGTACTTTATTTTCCAGACAATTTTTTACCTTTAGCAAAAGAGATCAATTATTATGAAAAATTAACCTATAAAGTGATAGATAAAGCATGTGATTTCTTTAAAGATAAAGAATATGAATTCTCGATCAATTTAAGCATTTATGATGTATCCAATAAACTATTTAAAGCGTATCTATTTGATAAACTCGAACAATATAAGGTAAAAGATAAGATCGTATTGGAAATCGTTGAATCTGAAAGTATTAACAACTACGAAGAATTTATCAAATTCATTAAAGAGGCAAAAGAATTTGGATGTAAAATTGCTATTGATGATTTTGGAAGTGGATATTCTAACTTTGACTATATATTAGAATTCAGTGAATATATTGATTATCTAAAAATTGATGGGAGTTTGATCAAAAATATTGCACTCAATGAAAATACAGCTATTTTAGTTGGAAGTTTAAAATTCTTATGTGATAACCTCAATATCAAATCTATTGCCGAATATGTAGAGAATGAAGAGATTTTAGCAACGCTATCTTCAATAGGAATTGACTATTCTCAAGGTTATCATATTGGCAAACCAAAAGATTCTTTACTTGAGGGGTAACTCGATAAAAAACTTGGCACCATTTTCAGTATTTTTCACATAAAGTTTTCCCTTCAAACTTTCTGTGATAATTTTATAGCTCATATGTAATCCCAATCCAGTACCTCTTGATTGATGTTTTGTCGTAAAGTATGCATCAAAGATTTTTTGTATGATATTTTCAGGAATACCGCCTGCATTATCTTCTATAGTAATAAGAACGAAATCTGAATGTTTTTCTAATTGTAATGAAATCCATGCATTGCTAATATTTTTTTCAAGTAATACATCTTTTGCATTATTAAAAATATTAATAAGGACTTGCGAAAATTCTCCTGCAATTAATTCTATGCTGATTGGATCATTGTAATCCATTTGATTGATAAGTTCAATATTATTGCTTTTTAATGAAGCATGTACGATATTTAATGCTAAATCAATAGTATCTTGTAATACAACCTCTTCACACGATTTATTTTCTTTTAGAAAGTCTCTAAACGTATCAATGGTTTGAGAAAGATATTGAGCACTATCTTTTATACTTTCTAATTCTTCATTAAGTAGTTCATCATCCAATATTCCAAATTCTTTTTGTACTTGTATCCCGCTAGCTGAAGCAGTGATAACACTTAATGGTTGCCTCCATTGATGGGCAATATTTCCTATCATTTCTCCCATAGATACCATTTTTTCTTGTTCTAATAATTGAATATCTTTTAATCTATTTTTTTCTACTTCATCTTTTACTTTATTATCAAGTGTTTCGTTTATCTCTTGGAGTTCTTTATTGAGTTGTTCTTTTTCATCTAATGCTTGCTGAATATCTTGAGTCTTTTCTTCAACGATTGATTCGAGATTACTATTGAGTTCTTCTAATTTTTGTCTTTGTTTTAATGATGTATAGATAAAATAAAACAAAATAGAAAGAATAGTAAAAATTGCAATTCTCATCCCATAAATAAGTTTCAATGTAGAAGAGATAAATCCATCATCACCATAAGAAACAATCCATGCTAAATTTTGATTTTCAATCGATTTTATTGGTAAGAAAGAGATCATTTGTGTTTGACCATCAGCTTTTTTTGTATATAATGAAAATGGTTTTTGTCTATTCATACCTTTATTAATATCATTTCGTATTTTTTGTAAGTTTTTACTATTTTGAACAATACATTTAGCCACAGTATGTTGATTAGTTAACATCAATCTATAATCTTTGTGTTCAGCTGATTTTATATATTGTTGTTTTATTTCATCTCGTTCCCAAACCAAATGGGAAAATGTATCTTTATGTACAAGTAAATGAGAATGTATTTGACTAACATTAGTTAAGTATTCCTGAATAAACACTGTAGAAAATGAGATATCAACTAAGCACAAATAATTTCCATTGTCATCAAATATTGGCATGATATATCTATATCCATGATCCATTTTTCCACTTTCAAATCCCTCTAAAGGTTTTTGTGTTTTATTCACAATTTCATACCCTTTTCTAATACCTGTGAGATCATCTCCATAATGTTCTTGTCTATGTACCCTTAAAAAAGATCTATTATTTGGCAATACAAAATGAAATTGAAAAATCCCAACTTTTTGCATTTGGGCATATCTATTTATGAGTCTTTGATATAACTCGTTTCGTAAACTATCTAATTGATCTTCTGAAGCATTAGGCAACTTAGACAATATGTCCATACCGAGTATTTCAATCGATGACATTAAATTTTCTATTCTTGATTTTTGCTCATAAAGATTGTGATTATAACTACTTTGTAATCTTTCAAGTTGTAATTCAAGTGTTTTATCAATTCTTTCATTTTTATTTTTTTCAGATATTAAATAAAAAGCAAAATTGATACCAAGAAATAAGAATAGTAAAATTAATTTTAATTTCAAATAGAGTCCTAATAAATTTCATAAATGTAACAATATTGTAACATTTATGAAATTAAAAACATATTTTTTGAAAGTGCAAATTTGCTATTAATAATTATTACTGAAGTGGTATTTCAATAAAAAATTTAGCCCCATTTTCAGTATTATTTACATAAAGTTTTCCACCAATTGATTCAGTAATAATTTTATAAGCAATATGTAATCCCAATCCAGTTCCTTTACTAGAATGTTTTGTTGTATAATATGGTTCAAAGATACGTGGAAGTATCTTTTCAGGAATTCCTCCTGCGTTATCCTCTATAGTAATAAGTACATGTAAATCAAACATTTGATGATCTAGTTTGATCCATGGGTTTTTTATTTGTCTTTCTTCTAAAATGTCTTTTGCATTATTTAAAATATTAATTACAACTTGACTAAATTCATGTTTCGATAAAAAAACTCTTCTACCACAATCCTCTTCACAATAGATTGTATTATAAAGTTGAATATGATGGTTTTTTAGTGACGCTTCTGTGATTCCAATACTTTCATCTAATAAATGACAAACAGCAATCTCTTCAGAGTTACGATCGCCTTTTATAAAGTCTCGAAAAGTATCAATGGTACTAGATAGATACTGTGTATTGTGTATAATATTGATCAAAGCATTATTCATTTGCTCCTCAGTCATATCACCAAAATCTTTTGCAACTTGTAAACCTGTTGCTTCCAAAGATATTACCGATAAAGGTTGTCTCCATTGATGGGCAATGTTTGCCAACATCTCCCCCATGGCTGCCATTTTAGATTGTTGCATAAAAAGTGCATCTTTTTGTTTTTGTTCTGTAATATCATCATAAACACCCAGCATTCCAAAAACCTTATCATTTTCATCTTTAAGAGGTATTTTTGAAGTTATCAAGTAAATTGTTGTGCCATCTTCGTATGTTTGAGGTTCTTCATATTGCAATTTGGCAATTCCACTTTCCATCACCTGTTTATCATCTGCGACATAAAGATCTGCCACACTTTTCCAATTCATATCATAATCTGTTTTACCAATGATTTGATCTTTTGATTCTAGTCCTGCATCATGTAAAAAGAGTTTATTAGCACCTAAATAAATTCCATTAATATCTTTCCAAAAGATTCTTACAGGTGCACTATCAATAATATAATCAGTTAGAGCTTTTGATTTTTCTAGCTCTTGAATACTAGCTTTGACTTGCTTTTCAAGATCTTTTGTATATTTATTTCGAAGTTTTTTTATCTCTTGATCTTTTTGTATATTCTCACTAATATCTATCCCAATCGATACTAACCTTAAAGGTGTACCTTTATCATCAACCTCATAAGAATTAGACCATTCAATCATCCTTGCATTACCATTTCTATCTAACCATTCATTTCTATTTTTTTCAACTAAAAAACCATTTTTTGAAGTATTTTCAACAATTTGTTTAATATCTGGCTTGATCGTTTTTGGCAAACAATGTTCTGCCCAGAAATATGGTTGAGAAGATATTTCTTCTTGTGTGTAGCCAGTAAAATCTTGGCCGAATTGATTTATAAAACTCATAGTTCCATCAAATTCAATAGTAACGACTATGGCGTTAAGAGAATTAATTAAAGTATCATTTATCATCTTCAAAGCCTAAAAACTCTTTTTATTTATATATTTAAACTGTATCGTATTTAAAGTTAATATTTTCCCAATTTTCAGGTAGATTGATAACTATATTACATAAATTATTTTTATAATTATTGTATTGGAATCTCAATAAAAAACTTAGCCCCATTTTCAGTATTTTTCACATAAAGTTTTCCATTTAAATTCTCAGTGATTATTTTATAGGATGTATGCAAACTCAACCCCACTTGTCTGGCTTGATGTTTCGTTGTAAAATAAGGGTCAAAAACTTTTGATATATTTTCTTCCAATATCCCACCACCATTATCTTCGATAGTAATCAAAATATGATCTTGCACAAGATCAAATGCAATATTGACCCATCCATCTATAATCTCTTTTTCAACAATAATGTCTTTGGCATTAGTTAGAATATGAATCAATACATCTTGTAATTCTTTATTCATCATTTCTAGATCAATTGGATCTTCATATTTGATATCTATTTTAACTTCAATCGTATTAGTGTTAATAATTGAATTAAAAACTTTTACCGCATCATGAATCTCATTTTGTATAGTTACTTGATGTAGTTCATTATCGTTTTTGACAAACTTACCAAATACATCGATCATATCTGATAAATAATCAATTCCTTCTAGAATTTCATCTGTCAGTTGCTGAGTAGCTTGTTGATCCAATTTTCCTAACATAGATTTTAATTTAATGTTATTAACAATTGCTGTTACTGTAGCCAATGGCTGTCTCCATTGATGACCAATATTACGTATCATTTGACCAAGTGAAGCATTTTTTTGTGATTCATAAATCTGTTTTTCATTCTCTTTCAAATCGGTCACATCAGTAAATACTGCCACCTCTTCATTATTTTGATATTCAACATCATCAAAAATTTTTCCACTTGATTTGACTTCAAAAACTCTTTCATTCCCATTTTTGTCAAGCATATATGCTTCATGTACGGTCTTGGGATTATTATCAATATATTCAAGCCATGTCATTTCATCAATATAAGGCATAAGATGAGGGACATCCTCTTTATCTATAAATAGTTCACATATACAATTGTATTGTGAAGTAAAATCGATCATATCTTTGTATGCAAAGACTTTAAAAAATTGTGTATTTACACTTGTAAGTTTTTCACCATTGGTAGTGATGACAATTGAAGTTTGAGCATTAAAAATTGCTTGGGTTCTTTGGACTTGTTTATGAAGTTCTTTATCTTTTTGTTTAATCTGATTCAATGAATCTTTATAAGCATTCTTAATTACTTTTACTTGAGTAAGAGATTGTTTTAATAGTTCAATATCTCTTTTTAGTTTTGAATTTTCAATCTCAATTTCTTCAAAATCACTCAAATTAATACCTTAAACTCTATCTATGATAAATCACTATATATTATATCAGTTCCACAATGTAGATCTTCTAAATACTCAATGGCATTTGGTACATGTTCCTTGCTTATAATAGACCCATGCTGTGGCAAGATTGCATCAATTTGAATATCTTTGATCTTTAATGCAAAACCTCGTGCAGCAATATTTGATGACATATAGTCTATATGAAATAGGTCTAAATAACATTCATGTTCATCAAAATCACTTACAACCAATTTCCAATTTACATCCAATGCAGCCCATATATCACTTGAGAATAAAAATAGTGAAGTGAGATCAAGAGTTGTAAATGCCCCAGGAAAGTGTAAAAATGGAGATTCGATGAATTTTATCTCATGTCCACTATTTAAAGTCAATATATTTTTACTAGCTATGTCATGAAATTTGTAATTCTCAATTCCATAATGGGGTAATAATACATTGGTTCGACCTGAACTTACAATGGTAATATCAGGATTAAACTCTAACCATAAAGGTAAACTTGCAGCTATATCTGGATCTTGGTGACTTACTACTATATATTTCACATTCATAGGATCAACTATTTTGCCGATCATATCTTGCATTTTATCAAAAAACCTTTGACTTCCTGGGTCAAATAAAACACATTCATCACCACTTTGTATCAAATAAGAGTTACAACGAAATGCAACATTGTCATCAATCCCTACCCAATAAATTTTATGATCTTCTTTTTCAAATAACAATATAGG
>JBNLDA010000079.1:0-9618 GCA_050304095.1 Arcobacteraceae bacterium
GGAAGTGAATAGTGCATTGTCTTTAACATACAATAGACTTTATATCATCATCTTTGCTTTACTTGTTTTTGTTGGAGTATTGTTGATATTGAAAAAAACAAATCTTGGTTTGAAAGTACAAGCAGTGACGCAAAACAGACAAATGGCACAAGCTATGGGGATCAAAACATCTTGGATCGATGCAATGACCTTTGGTATAGGATCAGGGATCGCAGGAATTGCAGGGGTGGCATTATCTCAATTAACCAATGTTGGACCAAATCTTGGTCAAGCTTATATTGTCGATAGTTTTATGGTTGTAGTATTTGGTGGAGTTGGAAACCTTTGGGGAACACGTATGGGTGCCATTACACTTGGTGAGATCAATAAATTTATTGAACCAGTGGCAGGAGCAGTTCTAGCCAAAGTTATCATACTTGTATTTATCATATTATTTATTCAAAAACGACCTAGAGGGCTTTTCCCTCAAAAAGGTCGGGATGCACAGGATTAAGAGATGGAAACAGTGAAAAGAAAACCAGTAATATTACAGATTTTAGATAATGATCTTGGTGGGAAAATTGTTCTTGGAGTATTAGCGTTTGTCGTACTTTATGTCGCTATTGCCAATCTATTCTTTACAGAAGGTTCATTATTTTATGTTTCAACATATACAGTAACGCTTCTTGGAAAATATCTCGCTTTTGCACTTTTAGCATTAGCTCTTGATCTTGTTTGGGGATATATTGGGATATTAAGTCTTGGTCATGGAGCATTTTTTGCTCTTGGTGGATACGCCTTTGCAATGTATTTAATGCGTCAAATTGGCGATAGAGGAGTGTATGGAAACCCAGAATTACCAGATTTTATGGTATTTATGAATTTAAAAGAATTACCATGGTTTTGGTATGGATTTGATAATCCATTGTTCGCATTATTAATGGTAATGTTCGTTCCTGGATTATTAGCATTTGTATTTGGATATTTGGCTTTTAGAAGTAGGGTAACTGGGGTTTATCTTTCAATTATCACTCAAGCAATGACTTATGCATTAATGTTGGCATTCTTTAGAAATGATATGGGATTTGGTGGAAACAATGGTTTGACAGACTTTAAAGATGTTCTTGGTTTTGACCTTCAAGCAGATAGTACAAGAATTGCTTTATTGATTATTTCATTTTTAGCTTTAGTGGGTGGATACTTAATCGCACGATTTATTATGAATTCAAGACTTGGTAGAGTTTGTATTGCCATTCGTGATGGTGAGAGTAGAACAAGATTCATTGGATATAAGGTTGAACAATACAAACTATTTATTTTTGTAGTGAGTGCAGCGATGGCTGGAATTGCAGGAGCATTATATGTACCACAAGTAGGTATTATCAACCCAGAGGTATTTTCACCATTGTTTTCTATTGAACTGGTTATTTGGGTTGCTATTGGTGGACGAGGGACATTATATGGAGCAATAGTTGGAGCGTTTATTGTTAATTATGCAAGTACCTATTTTACTTCAGCACTCCCTGAAGTTTGGCTCTATGCTCTTGGTGGATTGTTTGTGGTGGTAACACTATTTTTACCTAAAGGAGTCGTAGGACTAGTTTCAAAGATCAAATTAAACAAAAAAGCTGGTAGTGAGGTGCAAAATGTTGTTGCTTAAGCATGAAACAGAACAAAATGTAGGTGAACTTAAAAAGGGTGATAGAATTTTGTATCTTAATGATGTGACGGTGAGTTTTGATGGATTTAAAGCTTTAAACTCCCTTTCATTATCAATTGAATATGAAGAATTAAGATGTATCATTGGAGCTAATGGTGCTGGAAAATCTACAATGATGGATGTTATCACTGGAAAAACAAGACCTGATATGGGTGAAGTGATCTTCGGACAAGCCGCTAATTTACTTGAAATGGATGAACCAACCATTGCTCAAAGTGGAATTGGACGAAAATTTCAAAAGCCAACAGTGTTTGAAGGGCATAGTGTATTTGAAAATCTTGAATTAGCTATGAAAGATGATAAAAGATTTTTTAAAACATTGTTTGCAAAACTCAGTGGTGAGCAAAAAGACAAAATCGAAGAAACGATGGAGCTTATTGGATTAAAAGATCATTATCATACAAAAGGAGCAATTCTTTCTCATGGTCAAAAACAATGGCTAGAGATTGGGATGTTATTAATGCAAGATCCAAAGTTATTACTTGTGGATGAACCAGTTGCAGGTATGACTCCAGGTGAAGTTGAAAAAACAGGACAAATCTTGACTCAATTAGCGCAAAATCACTCTGTAGTAGTAGTTGAACATGATATGGAGTTTATTAGAAGTATTGCAAAAAAGGTTACAGTTCTTCATGAAGGATCAGTACTAGCTGAGGGGTCTATGAAGAGTATTCAAGAGAATGAGAAGGTTAGAAAAGTCTATTTAGGTGAGTAGGAGAACAGATGTTAGAAATTAAAAAATTAAATCAATTCTACGGTCAAAGTCATACTCTATGGGACTTGGATCTTGAAATAAAACAAGGTAGATGTACTTGTCTTATGGGAAGAAATGGTGTTGGAAAAACAACGTTAGCTAAAGCAATTATGGGATTGTTACCAATCAAAAGTGGTGAAATACTTTTTGAGGGTAATGATATAGCAAAACTTGGAAGTGAAAAAAGAGCAGGGCTTGGAATCGGTTATGTACCGCAAGGAAGAGAAATTTTCTCTCAATTAACAGTCAAAGAAAATATAGATATTGGGTTACTTGGTAATAGAAATAAACTAAAGGTAGTTCCTGATAAAATCTATGAATTATTCCCAGTTCTAAAAGAGATGTTGAAGCGAAAAGGTGGCGACCTAAGTGGTGGACAACAGCAACAATTAGCCATTGCACGTGCACTGTGTTTGGAACCAAAACTGTTGATATTGGATGAACCAGCTGAAGGGATTCAGCCAAATATCGTTCAACAAATTGGGGAAGTGATAGATTATCTAACCAAAGAGGAGAAAATTACTGTAATTTTAGTTGAGCAAAAGCTTCCTTTTGCAAGACGACATGGCGATGATTTCTATCTTGTTGATAGAGGTAGAGTGGTTGCTAATGGAGAAATTGAACAATTAAATGATGAGATTGTTGAGCAGTATTTATCAGTATAAATGAGTATATCAGTACGATTTGAAAATAATTTTTTTGCTATTGACAAATTAAAATTACCTACACGGTATTATTATTTTAATGATGTTGAGAATTATATAAAATTACTCAGTATTGGAGAGGGGATCTTTCCCAAAGATAGGTTGAATACAGTGGTTAGATTAACTGATTCTAATGTAATTATCACTACTGAATCAGCTACAAAAGTCTATCCATCAACAAAAGAATTTGGTATAAATCGGCTCAATATAGAATTAAAAAATTCTAATTTGGAATATCTTAACGATGAATTAATATTATACAAAAACTCTAAATTGCTACAATTGTTAAGTGTTAAGGCAGATAATGATTCTACATTCTTTTTAAGTGATATTTTAACACAAGGAAGAAGTTATGAACATTTTGATTTTGATTCATTGTTAGTTAGAAATAAATTTTATTGTGAAAATGATTTAGAGTATTTGGAAAATTTTGAAGTGTATGGCGATGATCTCAAAGGGTATGTTAAAAGACACAAAAATAATAATTATATCTATTTGAAAGTTTATATTAAAGTAGATGAAAATGGTTATTTTTTAGACACCTTACATAAAGCCGGATTTGATTCATTTTGTTATACTAAATCAAAAAAAATGATTATAGGTTCAATGAGCTCAAATAATATGAACCACTTGAAACAAAAACAAAAAGATGTATGGTTGTTGTACAGAAAACATTTGAAAAAAAGTGAATTTAACTTAGGTAAAAACTAGTCAAAGGAGGCTATATATGTTCTTAACCAATCGTGAGCAGGAAAAACTGATGATTTACACTGCTTCAAAACTCGCTTTAGAGCGAAAAGAAAAAGGTTTGAAGCTTAATTACCCTGAAGCAGTTGCTATTATCAGTGCTTTTATACTTGAAGGTGCTAGAGAGGGGAAAAGTGTTGCAGATTTGATGGTGGAAGCAACGCATATACTCAAAGCTGATGATGTAATGCCTGGAGTAGCTTCTATGATGCATATGGTGCAAACAGAAGCAACCTTTGATGATGGGACTAAATTAGTTACGGTACATAACCCAATTCCACAAACACAATGTGATGTAACTCCTGGAGAATATTTCGTTGATGATGGCGTAATAGAACTGAATGCTGGTAACGAAGTCACCACTATAGAAGTGAAAAATATTGGTGATAGACCTATTCAAGTGGGATCACACTATCATTTTTTTGAAGCAAATGCCTATTTAGATTTTGATAGGGTAAGTGCTTATGGGAAACGATTGAACATTGCCGCAGGTACTTCAGTGAGATTTGAACCAGGATCTCAAAAGGTTATAGAACTAGTTGAATTTAAAGGTAAACGTTATATTGCTGGATTTAATGGTTTAGTCAATGGATATTTAGATGAGAGTGAAACCAAAGAAAAAGCTATGCAAAATCTTGAAGTATTTTTAGGGAGTAGATCATGAAGATTTCAAAAGCAAAATACGCATCAATGTATGGACCTACAACGGGTGATAGATTTAGACTTGCAGATACTTCTTTAATAGCAAAAATTGAAAAAGATTTTACAACTTATGGTGAAGAATCAAAATTTGGTGGAGGTAAAACGATTCGTGATGGTATGAGTCAGTCTCCATTAGCTGTGGATACGGCTGATCTGATTATAACTAATGCGATGATCATTGATTATACAGGTATCTATAAAGCAGATATTGGGATCAAAGATGGAAAGATCATCGCCATTGGTAAAAGTGGTAATCTTTATAATTGTGATGGGATCACTGAAGGTCTGGAAATAGGAGCCAATACTGAAATACTTTCTGCTGAAGGTAAGATCATCACTGCTGGTGGGATCGATTCACATATTCACTTTATTAGTCCTGGACAAATTGATGAAGCATTAAGCAGTGGTGTAACTACAATGATTGGTGGAGGAACAGGACCAAATACAGGAACCAATGCAACCACTTGTACTCCAGGAGCGTGGAATATCACTAAAATGATTCAATCAGTAGATGATCTACCATTAAACTTTGGTTTTATGGGTAAAGGAAATAGTTCAAATTATGAAGCATTGAAAGTGCAAATTGAAGCTGGGGCTATGGGATTAAAGCTGCACGAAGATTGGGGGACTACTCCAAATGCAGTTGATATGTGTCTAAAAGTAGCTGATGATCTAGATGTGCAAGTAGCCATTCATACTGATACACTCAATGAGTCTGGTTTTGTAGATAATACAATCGGTGCATTTAAAAATAGAACAATTCATACATTTCATAGTGAAGGAGCTGGAGGTGGACATGCTCCTGATATTATGAAAGTTGCAGGATTAGAAAATATCTTACCATCTTCAACCAATCCAACATTGCCATACACTAGGAATACAATTGAAGAACATTTGGATATGTTGATGGTGTGTCACCATTTAAGTCCAAAAATACCTGAAGATGTTAGTTTTGCAGAGTCAAGAATTAGAGGCAATACTATTGCAGCTGAAGATGTATTGCATGATATTGGAGCTATATCTATGACTAGTTCAGACTCTCAAGCAATGGGACGAGTAGGGGAAGTGATCATTCGAACTTGGCAAGTGGCTGATTCTATGAAAAAACAACGTGGAGCATTGGAATCTGATAATGAACTTTGCGATAATGAAAGAATCAAACGATATATTGCAAAATATACGATCAATCCAGCCATTGCATGTGGAATTGATGAGTATGTAGGAAGTGTAGAAGTTGGGAAAATGGCCGATTTAGTGCTTTGGACACCAGCATTTTTTGGAGTTAAGCCAGAAATCATTATCAAAGGTGGATTCATCGCTTTAAGTATGATGGGTGATAGTAATGCTTCAATTCCTACTCCAGAACCAAATATGTATAGACCTATGTTTGGAAGTTTGGGAAAAGCAAGTGCCAAAACAAGTACTATTTTTGTTTCAAAAGCTTCTATTGATAAAGGGATCAAAGAAAAACTTGAGATCAATAAATCAATATTGCCTGTAAAAAATACACGAAATATCACTAAAAAAGATATGAAACTCAATGATTTTATCGGAAATATCGAAGTTGATCCAGAAAGTTATGATGTAAAAGTAAATGGTGAATTGATTAGCTCTGAATACCAAACGGTATTGCCAATGGCAAAAAAATACTTTATGTTTTAGGATATATGATGATAAAGAAAGTGACGACGATAACTCAATATGAAAAAGCAGATGATAAAGTAACATTGACTTGGTACGATATGCAAAAACCAAATTTGACTGCAGTGAGTGAAAAAGGGATAGAGTTTATTGTAAAAGCCAAATATACCCATTTGCATGAACATGATCTACTTGTTTGTGAAGATGGATATAAGATCGAGGTTTTAAAATCTTTTGATGAACTTTATGTATTAGAATTTAGTGACCATATTACATTTGCCAAGATGGCTTATGAGATAGGTAACCGACATCAGCCTATTTGTGTAGAGGATTATAAGATCACAGTGTTGGATGATATTTCATTACATGACATCATTGATACCTGTAAAGAATTGGAAAATGTACAAGTAAGTAAAATTGAGGCGATCTTTAGACCAAATGGAAAAGCACATCATTCCCACTAAGGCTTTAAGTAGATTCGTACAGCTTTTAGATGGAATATTTCCATCTGGAGCATTTGTACATTCATTTGGTCTTGAACCACATGTAGTTCTAGAGTATGTACAAGATAAAGAGTCTTTGGCTCAATTTTTGAATAATATTGTTTTAGATCAATATCAAAAGTTTGAATTTGTAGCGATGAAAAAACTTTTTAAAAATCTTGAAGAGGGAAATATCAATCAAATTCAAAAAGAGGATACTAAGTATTCAGTAATGTTGAGTTTTGAATATGCAAAAGCTTCTAAAGATTTGGGAGAGAATTATCTAAAGCATATTCATTTTGATATTCAAAAATCAATAGTGCAACAATATTTTCAAATGGTGCAGTCAAAACAAACTTATGGAAATGAATTATTTGTGCTGGGAGCTTATGCTTATGATTTGGATTTGCCATTTGATTTATTTTTGATCTTATGGACAAAGAAATCATTGATTAATATCACAAGTGCAAGTTTAAAGATTTCTAGGATCAAACCATCTGAAATTCAACAGATATTATTTGAATTTGATGAAAAAATAGAAGAATTGATTCAAACAAAGAGTTCAAAATTAAGCAATTTTAACCCATTGTTTGAGGAAGTGATATTTGCACATCTGAATTTGCAGCCAAAAATGTTTGCGACATAAAGAGTTATACTTAAAAGGTGAAAAATGGCAATTAAAATAGGAATAGCAGGACCAGTTGGAAGTGGAAAAACTTCTATCATAGAACAATTAACCAATATACTAAAAGATGAATATACATTAGGAATCGTTACCAATGATATTTATACCACTGAAGATGCAAATTATCTCAAATCACAATTAGATATTAATAGTGATCAAATCATCGGTGTTGAAACTGGTGGTTGTCCTCATACAGCTATTAGAGATGATATCTCTATGAATCAAAAAGCGGTTCAACAACTTGAAGAGCAATTCAATCCAGATATTATCTTTGTAGAAAGTGGTGGAGACAATTTAAGTGCAACATTCTCTTATGAATTGATTGATTACTATTTGTATGTGATCGATGTAGCTCAAGGGGGAGATATTCCTAGAAAAAAAGGTGCTGGATTATTGTTTAGTGATCTGCTGGTTGTCAATAAAACTGATCTTGCACAATATGTGAATGTTGATCTAGAAAAAATGGAAAGTGATGTAAAAGAGAATAGGAAAAATAAGCCATTTTTATTCTTAAGTAATCAAAATCCTCAAACACTTCAAAAACTTAAAAGTTGGATCATTGCTTTGGCTGATTAAAATGAATAATGTATAGATAATTAATACATTATTTATACATTAAAAATTCAAAATATATCCCATTTAATGTACTAAAAATATAATTCTTATAAATTTCAAAATTCTTTTAAATTATCTTATAGTAAACAGTAATATAATATTACCAAACTACCTAAAAATAGGCATTTTATTATCTTGTAGTTAAAGATGCATTGGCGTATAATTGTATAATAAATTTATTACAAAACGATTACAAGGGACAAAATGGAAATACAAACAGTAAAGAAAATGGAAAAGGAAGCACTCAAAAGTAGTGGAATAGATTTTATAAGATTAGGATTTGCATTATTTTTTATGGTTGCAGTTTTAACTTATAGTTTTATGAGCAGTGGAAATATCCCTAATAATATGTTTTTAGCAATTGCAGCTTTATTTGGTGCTTATATGGCTATGAATATTGGTGCTAATGATGTTGCAAATAATGTTGGTCCTGCAGTTGGATCAAAAGCCCTTACTATGGGTGGAGCAATCGTTATTGCAGCAATATTTGAGGCAAGCGGTGCATTGATTGCTGGTGGAGATGTTGTAAAGACAATCAAAAAAGGTATTATTGATATTTCTGCATTTGGAACAAATACTAATGAATTTATTTGGGCTATGATGGCAGCTCTCTTAGCTGCAGCAGTTTGGCTCAATGTTGCAACTTACTTTAAAGCTCCAGTATCTACAACGCATTCAATTGTTGGTGGAGTAATGGGAGCAGGAATTGCTGCAGCTGGTTTTACAATTGTATCATGGGGTACGATGGGTAAAATTGCTATGTCATGGGTTATATCACCAGTCTTAGGTGGTATTATTGCAGCTTCATTTCTTTTTGCAATCAAAAAAACCATGGTGTATAAAGATGATAAAATTACTGCTGCAGAAAAATGGGTTCCAGTATTTGTTGGACTCATGTCTTGGGCATTTGTTACGTATCTAACGTTAAAAGGTCTAAAGAAAATTTGGCCAAATATTGTTGAAATATTTGTTTTCTTGCCAGATGAAAAGAAACCTTCATTCACAGTAGCGGCTATTTTAGGATTTATTGTAGCGGTAATTGTATATGCAATTGTAAGATCAGTAATTCTTAAGAAGAGTACAACTATAGAAAATAGTCGAGCTGGGGTAAATACAATGTTTACTGTACCATTGATTTTTGCAGCAGCACTTTTAAGTTTTGCTCACGGAGCGAATGATGTTGCCAACGCTATTGGACCATTGGCTGCCATTAATGATGCAGTATTAAGTGGTGGTATTTCTGCAAAAGCGGGAATTCCATTATGGGTTATGGCTGTAGGTGCATTAGGTATTGCTATTGGTTTGGCATTGTATGGACCAAAACTAATTAAAACAGTTGGTGGAGAGATCACTGAACTTGATCAAATGAGAGCATTTTCTGTGGCTATGGCTGCAGCAATTACAGTAATTATAGCTTCACAACTTGGACTTCCAGTAAGTTCAACACATATCGCCATTGGTGGTATCTTTGGTGTTGGATTCTTAAGAGAATATTTACATTCAACTGATATTAAAAGTGAAATTGCTCATGATGAAGAGATGATCGAAGATGAAAAGAAGCTTTTAAAAGCGTATAGTAAAGAATTAAA
>JBNLDA010000080.1:0-9613 GCA_050304095.1 Arcobacteraceae bacterium
ATGAATTTACCCATCTTCAATGTACCAATGGTGATTTGGATCATTCCAGCCATAATAGCACATAATGTGATATATTGCAGAATCCCATAGGTTAGGGCATCACCAGTAACTCCTTGAGCTTCAAGCATCAATTTTGATGCAAGACTTAATCCCACCAGTACAATTGCTACTGCACCTGTAGCTCCTGAGATCATCCCCGGTTTTCCACCAAATAGTGCAGTTACAAGTCCAAGTATAAAAGCTGCATATAATCCAACAATTGGACTCACATGAGCAATAAATGAAAAGGCAATTGCTTCAGGAACGAGTGCAACGGCAACTACAAGTCCAGATAAAATATCATTTTTAGCTGATTGTCCTATCAGTGTTTCTTTAAAATTTAACAAAAAATATCCTTTGATTACTAAAAGCGCGATTATATCCAAAAGTGTTTTACAGGTTTATGATATAATTTCTTACTGAGGTATTCCTATGATCAACACAATAAAAGAAAATAAAAATAACTTATGGAAGTATATAGCTGTATTTATACTTTTATCAATACTCAATATTGCTTATTTGACTCAAACAAAAAATGATGCAAATGATGAATATATTGAAGCGATGACGAAGAAAAATGTCATGGCATATCAGACAATATATAATCAATATAAACAACTCTCTAATGTTATTTATACAGAATTAATGTTAGAAAAACAAATATCTCGAATATTGTTGGGAGTCAAAAATAGTAACAAAGAACAAAAAGATATTTTACGACAACAATTATTTGAACTGATTAATACAAGATATGAGAATCTTACTCATTTTCATTTAAGACAACTGCATTTTCATTTACCTAATAATGAGAGTTTTTTACGATTTCACAGACCTGAAAAATTTGGGGATAATCTTACTGGTTTTCGTAAAACAGTTGAATATGTCAATAAATATCAAAAACCAGTAGATGGTTTTGAAGAGGGACGTATTTACAATGGTTTTCGTTTTGTCTATCCAATAATCAATAATGATAATATTCATTTAGGAAGCGTTGAAGTTTCATTTGGAGCGGATGCGTTCATTAGCTCTCTTATGAATGAATATGATGTAATTAGCAACTTTTTTATTAAAAAAGAAGTAGTGGATGAAAAAGTATTTAAAAGTGAAAAATCGAATTATATGCAATCATGTCAAGAAGGATTTTTATATGATAAAAATGTATTAAAAGTGATCAAAGAACAGAAAAATATAGAAGTTCAAAACATTCAATCAGATATGAAAACAAAAAAAACCATTAATAAGCTCATTGAAAAACAAGATGTAGTTTCACAATATGATCATGAACACAATTGGTTGGTTACGGCTATTGCTTTCCATAATCCTATTACAAAAAAAATGGTGGCATTTTTAACTGTACGAAGTAAAAGTATTTTCTTTGAAAAGATGTATGATAACTATATTAAAAATCTTATTATCACAGAAGTGCTTTTTGTATTGTTGATTTGGCTTGTTTTCAAAGAGATAAAGAGTAAGAATACATTAAATCAAGTATTGGAAAAAAAGGTAAAAGAACAAACGAAGCATTTAGAAGAGTTAAATGCAACTCTAGAGAAAAAAGTAAATAAAGCGGTTAAAGAGGTTAAACAAAAAGATAAGATCATCATATCCCAATCGAGGCATGCAGCTATGGGGGAAATGATTAGTATGATTGCTCATCAATGGAGACAGCCATTAAGTGTTATTTCAATGAGTGCTAATAATATGAAACTGGATATTGATCTAGGAGAGTGTAATCCAGATGCTTTTGTTGAATCAATTGAATCTATTACGGATCAAATAAACTACCTTTCTAAAACAATTGATGATTTTAGAGACTTTTTTAAACCAAATAAAATAGCAAAAGAAACTACATTTGATGTGATTGTAGAAGACACAATGAATATCATTGGTAAATCATTAGAAAACAATAATATTGCAATAGAAATAGATATTCATACTGATGATATTATCAAAACGTACAGTAATGAACTATCTCAAGTGTTGATCAATATTATCAATAACTCTAAAGAAGCTATGGTTGATAATAATATTGAAAATCCAAGAATTATTATTGAATGTAAAAGAGAACAGAATGATCTATATGAAATCAATATCACTGATAATGCAGGAGGAATTCCTTTAAAAATCGCCCATCAAATATATGAACCATATTTTAGTACAAAACATGAAAAAAATGGTACAGGACTTGGATTATATATGAGTAAGACAATTGTAGAGGATCACTTAAAAGGAAAGATTTCTCATAAAAATACTCAAGATGGTGTAAAGTTTATTATTGAACTTCCACAGAAAATCGAAGCATAAATGCTTCGATTTTTATTTAATTGTTTGAACGTGATCTGCTAATGCTTCAATATCAGCTGCAGATAATGCTTTTACTTGAGGGATCATAATAGCTTTCATTTGTCCACCATAAGATCCATCTTGGTAACCTTTAAGTGTAGAAATAATCTCCTCTTTACTTAAACTTGCCATTACTTTTGATTTTCCTAAAGCTACTTTTTCAGCTTTTGCACCATGACATTGAACACATGGCTTATATAAGTCTGCTCCACTTGCAGCAAACATAGTTGAAACAGCTAATATTGATGATAATACAACCTTCTTCATTTTTTCTCCTTTTATAATAATAGATTAATTATAAAATAAAATTGTGAAATAATTGTTTAATTGAATTAAGTTTATAGATTGAAATGAATATATTTTGTATAAAAAGAGATGTAGGGACACTCATCATCCATTTGTTCAAATAATGCATGCATTTTTGATTTTATAGCATTACAGCTTTTTATATTTTCTTCAGTAGGATTACTTAAAAGCAGACCACTACATAACATATAAGTTTCACTTAAATTTTGTGCTTGAATACTGAACTTATTGTAAATAGGAAGCTCTTGATGCATTTTGTATGTAGCATAATTATAAAATGCATTTAATCCAAGCACAACTAGTGCTGTAAAAAATAAAAACCTGTATATCTTCTTTTTCATATTCCTATGATATCAAATAGCTTGTTAAAAAAGCAAATGAAGAACCAAGAATATGGGCAGTTCCATAAAGAAAAGAAGCAAAAACTCTAATAAGTAAACTATGTTTTATTTTGATCAATAAAATGGCAGCAGAACCAATAAATGTTGTGCAAAAGATATATAAAAGTGCATGTACAAGACCAAAAGATGGTTCATAATAGACTAAAGCCAGTAGTAATGTAAAGAGATAGACTACAACAGTAAATAATCCTACATTGTTGATCGTATCATAATGAGTGAATTTCTCATCGATATCATACATTGGAATTTCACCAGTAATAAATGCAGCTTGTTTATTTGCTTTTATAGCTCTTAATTCAAAGAGAAAGAAAGCAATTAACGACAATAACACACCCATTGGCACGATGTAAAACAGAACAGTCATAGTTAACTCCTATAAGTAAATCTTATAGAAATTGTATTCCTATAAAAATATGGGAATACTTAAAACTTATAAGTAATTTTTATAGTTGAATTTTATTTAATTTAATGATTACATATCCTATTACGACCATTTTGCTTTGCTTTATAGAGTAAGTTATCTGCTTTTTTTATATAATCATTCATTTGGTAATTGTTTTGAGAAAGAACTGAAGAGGGTTTGATTTCAATGAGACCAATACTCACTGTAGTTTTTACTTGATCCCCTTCATAATTAAATGAATATTCTTGAAATGCTTCCCTTAATTGTTCTATCTTTTCTAATCCTAAGTTCTCATTTGTATTAGGTAAAAGAATTAAAAATTCTTCCCCACCGTATCGAATCACTACGTCAGATTTTCTTAATATTTCATGAGCAAGTTTTACAAATGTTTTGAGTAATTTATCTCCAGCTAGATGTCCATAACTATCATTGATAAATTTAAAATGATCCAAATCACACATAGCCAATACAAAATTTGAATCAGTGGCAAGTGAGAGTTCATATTGATTATGAAACATATGATCTAATGAATTCCTATTTAATGCACCAGTAAGATCATCTTTTGAAGCTTTTTTAATAATCATTGTATTATCAATCAAAGCTAATTCAGTTCCAATGGAAAGTGATATAAGTTCACATTTCTCTAAATAATTCATTAATACATGGAAATTTGGTTGTGATTTTTGTAATTGTTTATCGATCAACATACCAATATCATGAAGTTGTTCATGTATCTTCATGAGGTTTTTATATTTTGAATTATTTTTAATGATTAGTTTTGCATCATCACTATTAAGCCATTTTCCAAAATTGCAAAAGTTAGGATTGATTTCTGGCATCGTTTCTTGATCAATGTTTTTTATCGATCTAATCAAACTATTTAACCATAAAAGATGTTCTTCGTAATAGGTAATGATATTTTTTTGGATCATATCATTGAGTGAAGCTAATCGAATATGATTTGATGATGTTACTTTATTGATATAGTTATAAAGATATTCTTGAGCAATTATTATTTGTGTTTGCTCATATTTTTCAAGTAAATTGAGTAAATTTCCATCGATGAGTTTTTCATTTAATGCTTTAATGGTACTATTTTTAAGTTCATTGAGATGATTACTCAAAAGAATATAATTGATCTCATTTTGGATATGTAGTTGTGCTAATTTAATAGTTACCGTTGGTAAATTTGTACTTTCATGAAAAACTAGATTCTCGAGCAATTCTATAAATGCTACTTTGAAATCTTCAATATTTTTTTCATTGATATTTGAATCATAAATAATAAATTGTTCTAAGAATTCTTGTTCAAATTGGTTCAAATAAGATAATAAAACTTTTTCTGGCATAACTACTCCAATAACTTAACGAGGAATAGTAACTAAAATTGTATAAAATGTTCGATTTTCTGGAATAAATATGTAAAATAATGTATAATTGCGTTAAATTAACTGTATGAGGAAACAATGAAAAACAACACTGATCTGGTACGATCGTATTATGACAATCTATGGAATAAAAAAGACAAAAGCTATATTGATAAAGTATTGGCTGATGATATTATATTTAGAGCATCTTTAGGAATTGAAACAAAAGGGAAAAAAGAGTTTGAAGAATATTTTGATATGCTAATAACGGCTATTCCAAATTTATACCATGGGATTGAGACCATATTATGTGAAAACAATCAAGTTGCAGCAAGAGTATTATACAATGGAACACATATGGGAAAATTATTGGATTTTGAACCAAAGAAAAATCGAATAAGATACCATGGGGCATCTTTCTTTAAAATAGAAAATGGCAAGATCAAAGATGTCTGGGTTTTAGGTGACCTTAATGCTTTATATAAACAATTAGGGTAATCAATGATTCAAGATATTTTAGATCATTTTCATATTGAAGATATCAAAAACCCAACGCACCCTTCGGTTTTCTTTCGACATGAAAATTACGATCTATTTATCTTGAGAGTTCCTCAATATGATGAAGAAAAACATATTCAATTTTCAAGTTTAGCTTTTATCATTACTGATGAAGATTATTACTATTATGATAAAAGTAACGATCGATTTATTGATCTAAAAAATAGCCAAGGATTTTATAGATTTTTAGATGAAAAGATCGATCAAATTGTTACAATAAAAGAGAACTATTTAGATAAAATCGAAAAAATGGAAGATAGATTTTATAGTGGAAAATCAATCAAAAACTTCAACCAACAATGGTTTTTATATAAGAATGAACTCGTTCGATCGAATAGACTTTTATATAAAGCTGAACAAATTATGCAAACATTGATTACAGTGTATAAAAATGATAAGGATTATTTAGAACGTAACTTTGAAGACTTGTATGAACATATTCAACGATCACATAGAAATAGTGGTTTCTTGCTTGAAAAACTTGATGCATTATATAGTTTTAATCTCACTCAAACTAATGAACAAATGAATAGAATTATGTATATTCTTACTATACTTTCTGGTATATTCTTACCTTTGAATTTGATTGTTGGATTTTTTGGAATGAATACAACTAGTTTGCCATTTACTGAGCAACCTCTTGGAACACTCAATGTTGTATTTATCTTAATTGCTAGTGGAATCTTAGCAACAGGATTGGGCTTTTTTATACAAAAAAGAGGGAAAATCAATAAATGATTATTCAAAATATAATTTTTACATTCATTGTTCTTATACTTATGATGATGCTTTTGAAAAGTTCAAACTTTTTCATTGATAGAAAAGCAGAACAAAAACAGTCAGTTAAAAAACGAATCTATTATGTGACTAAATTTGTTCATTTTATTATCTATTTTATTGCTTTAATGATCATTGCATTGATCTGGAATGTTCAACTTGGTGGTATTACAGTGTTTGCTTCTTCTATTTTTGCAGTGATAGGGATGGCATTATTTGCTCAATGGTCAGTATTAAGTAATATTACTTCAAGTATCATTATATTCTTTACATTCCCAGCCAGAATTGGAGATAAGATTAAAATAGTTGATGGTGAAAATTCTATTATTGGAGAGATCATAGAAATCTCTTTATTTCATATTGAAATTATTGATGAAGAGGAGAATAAAGTTCTTTATCCAAATAATCTCTTCATTCAAAAACCAGTAAAGTATTTAAAAACAGTAAAACCGAAAAAGAAATATATCTAAGAGATATATAATTCTTCAAGTATTTTGATCATCATCTCTATTGATTTGACTGTAGTCGTTTCTTTGACGGTATGATATCCAATGGTTGGTAACTGTAATGTTGTTCCTTGAATTTGTCCTTTGGTCGCTTTGATGATCCGTCCAAGTTCGGTTACTCCTAAAGAACCATTTTTAATGTTTTTTTGAGTGTATTGATTTTTTAAATAGGCATCTTTATAGTGATAATTGATCTTATTTTCTAAACAGATCTTTTTGATCTTATTTTTTAATGGTGATCGAAAATATCCATTTTGGTCACGATTTCTTAAAACAATATCCAAATGGTGAATATCATCAATACTTTTATAGGGACTTGTATCAAGCACTAAAAGTTCATTGGTAGTAAAATCAAATCGTTTAAAGTATTCTAATAAAAACCTCCAGCTTTTTCCTGCTTCTTCACTTGCAGTGAAAAAAGCTGTCCCTTGGTAACCTACTTGATAAAGATAGACGATCAAAGCTACTGAGATCACATTGTCTAATTGTCCTGAAACCAAATTGTCTTTAATAGAAAGTTTATCCATAAAGGCTATTGGAGTTCCGGGAAATAGATAATCAAAATTATCAATAGTAAAGATGATATTGTTTCTTCTTTTACACAAAAAAGCATCTTTAATAGTACTAATGCCATTATAACTACCAGACCAAGGATCATAGGCTTGAACTTTTTGATCAACAAATCGTGTTTCAAAGTTTTTAAGTAGTTGTTCTGAGTTAGAGTTTCCCAATAAGTCTGCTTGGTTCTTTGCAATGAATGCCGCATATTGAAATTCATTGTGTCCTGTACAAATAAGCCCATGACGATCTGAGTGTGCTGAGATATAACCACTATGAGGATCATTTCCTTTAGCAACAAGTACTCCATCATAATATTCTACTTTGAGATTCAGATCTTCTAACTCTCTTTTTAAAAATATAAAAAATGGGTGTTCTGCTCCAACGACACTTGGAATTCGTATAAGTTGTTTTAAAATATCGTAAAAATTTTCCATTATTCAATTATCTCTTCATTATTGAGTTCATAAAACTCACTTTGTTCGATTGCATCTTCGCTAAAATACTCGATCTTATCTTCAGCCATTCCTAGATTTCTAAATTTTGCTATATGAAATATCGCATCCCCTTCTTGTACTAGTGGGATTTCTGATTTTCCAATAATCACACCATCAAAAGGAGCCAAAAGTTCTATACTTTCATCTTCAAATGGATCATCAATGAAGGCGATTACTTCCTCTTTTTTTACCGTATCTCCTAATGCTTTAATGGTTCTGATCATGCCGCTTTTTGTAGCTCTCTCCCATTTACTTGTTTTAGTCACAATAGGCAATTTTGGAGTTTTTTTACTTCTTGATTTTGGTAACATTCCATTGGTTCTTAGAACATTAACGATCCCTTTAACTCCAATTCGAATCGAAGATTCATCAAATCGTAATGCCTCACCTGCTTCATAGAGTAAAATAGGAACTCCAGACTCTCCTGCAACAGCTCGTAAAGATCCATCTCTAACTTCTGAGTGTAATATCACAGGCGCTTCAAATGCTTTAGCGAGTGTAAAGGTATATTCGTTTTCGATATTGGTTCTAATTTGCGGTAGGTTTGATTTATGGATCGAAGCAGTATGCAGATCGATTCCAAGGTCACATTTAGAAACAATTTCATCAAAAAAGATTTTAGCCACACGACTAGCCAATGAACCTTTAGTTGTTCCTGGAAAACTTCTATTCAAATCCCTTCTATCTGGTAAATATCTTGATAAAGTCATAATTCCATAGATATTAACAATTGGAACTAAAATAAGAGTTCCTTTTAATTTTTCAAGAATATCTAGTTTTCGTAATCGTCTTATGATCTCAATACCATTGAGTTCATCACCATGAATGGCTGCACTAATAAAAACTATAGGCCCTTTTCTTCTTCCTCTAATGACTCGAATTGGCAATTTTGTAGGAGTATTATAAAGTTTTGGTAGATCAAGTTCTACTTTTGTTTCTTGACCTTTGGGTATTGTATACCCAGCAATAGTTAGGAAATCCCTATTAGCATTATGCCCCAATATTATCCTTTTTGATTCTTCTTCTTGTAGTTGTTGGAGTTTTTGGTTGTACACTTGATTCTATATAATTCATTATTTTACCTGCAATATCGATTCCAGTTGATTTTTCAATCCCTTCTAATCCTGGACTTGAATTAACTTCCATAACCAATGGGCCACGGCTAGATGGAATCATATCAACTCCACATACTCCAAGTCCCATAGATTTTGCTGCAGCGATAGCAGTTGATTTTTCTTTTCTTGTGAGTTTATGTCCAGTGGCGCTTCCACCTTGATGTAAGTTTGATCGAAAATCACCTTCTGCACCTTGTCTTTTCATTGCTCCAACTACTTCACCATTTACAACAAATGCTCGTATATCTGCTCCTCCAGCTTCTTCAATATATTCTTGAACAAGTAAGTTTACCTCCATACCATAAAATGCATCTAGAACTGATTTAGCAGCTTTTGTACTATCAACAAGGACCACTCCAACTCCTTGTGTTCCTTCTAAGATTTTTAAAACTAAAGGGGCTCCACCACTTAAAGCAATAACATCTTTCGCACTTGATTTATTTGATGCAAAAACAGTTTTTGGCATATCAACACCATTTTTTGATAAGATTTGTAGACTTCTGAGTTTATCTCTACTTCGTTTGATTGCTAAACTTCCAGTAACACTAAATACATCCATCATCTCAAAGTGCCGTACCATGGCTGTTCCATAAAATGTTCTACTTGCTCCAATTCTAGGAATGATCGCATCAGGAACGGGAAGCTCTTCCCCTTTGTAATTGATTTTAAGCTCACCTTTCATAATTTCAATTGAACACTTTAAATAATCAATAACTCGAACTTCCCAACCTTTTTCCTTGGCT
>JBNLDA010000081.1:0-9501 GCA_050304095.1 Arcobacteraceae bacterium
AAGAGATAGCATGAGGTAAATGAGACATAAAACAAGCATGAACATCATGATTACTTGAATCCATATACACTATTTTCATACTGATTGCTTCAAATATTTTAACTACCCTATTTTTATGTAATTCTTCAACATGTTCTAGATCACATAAAACAACCGTTCTATGTTCATATAATTCATCAATAGCTGCACTTGGACCAAACTTTTCTGTTCCGGTCATTGGGTGAGCTGGAATATAATGAGATTTCAATTTTTGCGGTAAAGATTTTACAATTAATTCTTTGGTACTACCAAAATCAATGATCGTAGTATTTTGCTTAATATCAGCGATCTCATGATTGAATTTGATAATCGCATCAACCGGAATACATAGTACTACCATATCAGACTCTTTTTTTAGTACTTCAAGAGTGACTATCTCATCTACAAGATTTAATTGCAGTGCTTCTTTTTGATGTGAAACATTGTGATCATACCCAATGATTTTTGAACATAGATTATATTTTCTTAGAGCCTTGGCAAATGATCCACCCATTAACCCTAAACCAACAATTGCAACTGTCACAACCTATCCTTGATACGAAATTTCCAGAATAGTAACAAAAATCAACAAAAAAAATAGTAAATTAATCAATACCTAATTGTTTTTTCGATACTCTATAGCAAAATATTTACATAAAAGGAAATTCTTTGGAAAAGAAATTAATTCTTGGTTCACTCTTTTTAAGTTCTTCACTTTGGTCGCAAAGTATCACAGATATCCAGTTTTTGAATTTATCAAAAATCTCTCCAGCAATTGCTGAAGAAACTGCAGCTCTTGAAGTTGGTGATCAAATCGATCAATATAAAATTAATGAAGCAGTTAAAAAATTCTATAAATTTGGTTATTTTAACAATATCAATGTTGAGAATAACAATGGTGCGATCATTTTCAATTTTACAGAAAAGCCATCTATTGCTCAAATTGATATCGTAGGATATAAAACACGGCAAGAAGATATTGATGCCTTAGTTTCAGCTATGGGATTAAGAAAAGGAAATATGTACTCGATCAAAAGAGCGAATACTGCAAAAGAAGCTCTTTTAAATGAACTTAAAAAAGAAGGATACAATGATTCTGTTGTAGAAGTTACAGTTGAAGAATTAAACTCTCAAAGTGTTGCTTTAACATTTAACGTTAATAAAGGTCAAGAGATCATTATCCAAAATGTTAACTATAACGGTGCAGAGAATCTTGATGCAGGTGATTTTGAACCAGTTACTGCAAACAAAGAAAAAGATTTTATCACTTGGTGGTTTGGAAATGATGGAGAATTGAAACTTGATCAATTACAATATGACCACTTAAGAATCCAACAAAAATACCTCGAAGAAGGTTTCCTAGATGTAAAAGTAAAAGAACCATTTTTAAAAGTTGATTTCAACTCTTCTAATGCTGATTTAGATTTCTTTATAGAAGAAGGTCAACAATACAAAGTTGGAAAAGTAACTATTTATGTAGATGAATCAATTGTAAAAGCAGATGATATTTACCCTGAATTGTTGTTACGAAATGAAAAAGTATTTAATGTAAAAAGATTACAAAAAGATCAAGCATATATTAAAACTGCTGTAGCAAATCAAGGGTATGCTTATGCAGTTGTTAAATATGATATTCAAAAAAATCCAGAAAATGGAACAGCGGATCTAGTATATAATGTTCTTCCTGGTGAACAAGTATACATCCGAGATGTAATTATTACTGGTAATGCACGAACACTTGATAGGGTTATTAGAAGAAATGTTTATTTAGCTCCAAGAGATCTATATAATGAAACTGATTATAGAGACTCACTAGGATCATTACAAAGAACAGGTTTCTTTGAAGCTTCAAATATTGAACAAAAAAGAGTTGATGCGAGTACAATGGATTTAATCGTAAAAGTACAAGAAACACAAACAGGTACATTAATGCTTGGTGGTGGATATGGTAGTTACGATGGATTTATGGTAAATGCAGCAATCAATGATAGAAATATTTTTGGTTCAGGTCTTAACCTTGGACTTTCAGTTGATTGGTCAAAAAGACAACAAGACTTCTCACTTTCATTAGGAAATCCAGCGATCAATGACTCTGAATATAGTGGAACTATTGCAGCCTATAGTAAAACTCAAGAATTAGATTATGAAGCATACGATCTTGAAAAACATACATTAGGTTTCTCAATTGGTGCTGGAAAAGCATTGAATAGATATACAAGAGTTGGGGCAACTTATAAAATTGAAAAAATTGATGAAAATTATTCTGAAATCGCTGATCCAATTTTATTTAATAGAGAAGATACAGATTATATCCATAGCTCTATTACTCCATATATTTCTTTCAACAATACTGATGATTATTACCAACCAAGAAGTGGTATGATCGCAAAAGCAAGTGTAGAATACGCTGGGCTTGGTGGAGATACAAACTATGCGACAACCCAATTATCTTATAAATTCTTCTATGGTTTAGATGATATGTTAGATATGGACTGGATTTTTAGATATAAAGCCAACGTAGCAATGATTACTGATATGGGTTATTTACCGGAGGGAAGTTCATTGTATATGGGTGGACCTAAATCTCTTAGAGGATACAAATCATACGCTTTTGGACCAGAAGATGATAGCGTAACGACTACTGAAGCAATGAAGAAAAACTTCACAAATACATTTGAATTAACATTCCCATTGATTGAATCAGCAAAAATGCGATGGGGAGTATTTTATGATTATGGTATGATTGGTGAAAACAACTTTACTGATGTTAAACGATCTGGAGCTGGAGCATTGATCGAATGGCAATCTCCTGTTGGACCATTACAATTAATTTTTGCTCAACCTCTTGATGATGAAGAAGATGATGAAACATCAAACTTTGAATTTAACTTAGGTGGAACATTCTAATATGTCGATCAATTTATCGCAACGATTAACAAATGAAGAAGCATTGAATTTAATAAGAAATGCTTCTTTGATCGATCTTGGTAAATTAGCTACACAAAAAAAAACTCAACTACATCCACAAAAAACCACAACATTTATAGTTGATAGAAATATCAACTACACTAATGTTTGTTGGGTAGATTGTAAATTCTGCGCCTTTTATCGTCATGGAAAAGATGATGATGCTTATATTCTTACCTATGATCAAATAGATCAAAAGATTGAAGAGCTTATTGCTATTGGTGGAACGCAAATATTATTCCAAGGTGGAGTACATCCAAAACTGAAAATTGAGTGGTATGAAGATCTAGTAGAACACATTGCAAAAAAATATCCACAAATCACTATTCATGGATTTTCAGCTATTGAGATTGATTATATAGCTAAAATCTCAAAACTATCATATCATGAAGTTCTAAAAAGACTTCAAGCAAAAGGTTTAAGTTCTATTCCAGGAGCTGGAGCAGAAATCTTAAGTGATAGAGTTAGAGATATCATTGCTCCAAAAAAACTAGATGCCCATAAATGGATCGATGTACATAGACAAGCACATAAAGTGAATATCAAATCAACTGCAACAATGATGTTTGGTACAGTTGAAACTGATGAAGAAATCATTGAACACTGGGATAAGGTAAGATCACTTCAAGATGAAACTGGTGGATTTAGAGCCTTTATTATGTGGAGTTTTCAATCAGGTAATACAAAACTCATTGAAGAAATTCCAGATATTCAACCACAATCTTCAAATAGATATTTAAGACTTTTAGCAGTAGCTAGACTATATTTTGACAATATCAAAAATATTCAAAGTTCATGGGTAACTCAAGGAAGTTACATTGGTCAATTAGCACTCAAATTTGGTGCGAATGATCTTGGAAGTACCATGATGGAAGAAAATGTTGTTGCCGCTGCTGGAGCGACTAACTGCATGAATCAAAATGAGATGATCTCATTAATCAAAGATGTAGGTGAAAATCCTGCAAAAAGGGACACCGCTTACAATATTCTTGAGCGTTTCTAATGTTTCGTTTATTACTAATACTTACAACAATACAAGGACTTTTATTGAGTGCAACAATCAAACATATTTCAATTAATGAAACTACAATTCCTGTAATTTTTGAAAAACAGGATATTATTCCTGCGTTCAATTTACAATTAGTTTTCCAAAATAGTGGCTATATCCAAGATGGTGAAAAAAGTGGTCTGTGTAATTTAAGTGCCTCACTACTTAATGAAGGAACCAAAAAACTTGGATCAGTTAAATTTGCTCACAAACTTGAAAGTAAAGCAATTTCATTGCACAGTGCACATGGTTTTGAAACATTTGTTATTGAATTATCAAGTCTAACAGAACAATATAATGACGCATTAAAACTTTTAAAAGAACTTCTCAATGATCCAAACTATTCAAAAGATACCTTAGCAAAAATCAAAACAAAATCTATTGGAGCCTTACAAAGACTAGAAAATGATTATGATTGGGTAGCTAAAATCAATCTTAAAAAAACTCTATTTAAAGATACTCCTTTAGAAAACTCATCAAAAGGTTCAATTGAATCGTTGAAAAATATCAAATTGAAAGATGTTGAAAAGTTTCTTACACAAACACTATCGCTAGAAAACTTGATCATAGTTGCTGGTGGTGATATTGAATTTGAAACATTTGAAAAAGACATTACAAAAACTTTATCAAATCTTCCTGTTGGCAAATTTAGAAAACTTCAAACCTTTGAAGCAAATAACTCACAAAAAAATGTAGAGATTATCAAAGATACACAACAAGCCTATATCTATTTTGGTTCACCATTTGATATTCAGGCTCAAGATGAAGATACTTATTTAGCTAAAGTTGCTTCATTTATCTTAGGTGGGAGTGGTTTTGGAAGTCGTATGATGGAAGAGATTCGAGTAAAAAGAGGTTTAGCCTATTCTGCCTATGGATCTATCTCTATAAACAAATCATATAGCTATTTTGATGGTTATTTACAAACAAAACTCGAAAGTGCAGATGAAGCAAAAGCATTAGTACAAACACTAGTTGATGAATTTGTTGCAAATGGTGTAACACAAGAGGAACTAGATGCAGCAAAAAAATTCTTGCTTGGAAGTGAACCATTGAGAACAGAAACTTTATCTCAAAGACAAAATCGAGCATTTCAATTATATTATAAAGGGTTACCTTTAGATTATCCTCAAAAAGAGTTACAAAAAATTGAAAATATTCAATTAGATGAACTCAATCAATTTATTCAAAAACATAAAGAAATTAAACAATTATCGTTTTCAATCGTAAGGAAATAATGTGTTAAGATTCGCACCTACGCCATTAGGTGATATGCAAATAAATGATTTGCGTATTGCCTTATTAAATTATATTATCTCAAAACAATCAAATGAGCCACTTCTTGTAAGATTTGACGATCTCAAAAAATCAAAAAATGTTGAAGGAAGTGAAAAACAAATATTAGAAATACTACAATTATTTAGTATTGAACATATGCCAGCAGTGTATCAAAGTGAAAATATTAAAAAATATTTACAAATGGCAATGCAACTTTTGATCAATCAAAAAGCTTTCTCATGTTTTTGTTCTGATGAAAAATTACAACAAATGACAGATGTTTATACTGGTGGATGTGATCTTTTAGAAGATCATCAAGTAATTGACAATGAACAACCATTTACAGTACGAATAAAAGCACCAAAAGAGATCGGTAGTTTTGTAATTCTGACTAGAGAAAAATTACCACTACCACTTTTTGCATCAGCATTAGATGATATGCTTTATGATACTTCAACAGTAATTAGAAGTGAAAAAAACAAAGCTAATACAGCAAAAGAGATCCATATTAGAAAATCAATTGGTTATGATAAAGAGATTGAATATATCCATATTCCAGATATCAAAGATGACAACAACAATCCAACGGTACAACATCTCATTGAGGAAGGATATCTACCAATTGCTATTACCAATTATTTACTCAGTATGGGTAATACAACTCCTAAAGAGATATTTACACTTGAAGAGGCTTTTAAATGGTTTGATATCAATAAACTCTCAAAAGAACAAACAAAATTTGATATTGAACAACTCAATACAATTAATAAAGAACATATCAAACTATTAGATGATATGAGATTATCAAAAATTTTAGGGTATGCAGATAATGATTTTGGAGCATTAGCAAAAGTCTATCTTGAAGAATGCAATACTATTAAACAGATCAAAGAAAAAATTGATGCTATTTTGCAACCAAAGTCAGAACCATCTGAGTTTTGTGAAGAATATAAATTGATCAAACAAACTATTCTAGAGGCACCTTTTTTTAATGAATATAGTGAATTTGAAAAATATATTAGTGAAAAAACTGCTCTTAATGATAAATCTTTATTTAAGCCATTACGATATATCCTTACAGGTAGACAAAATGGACCAAAATTAGAAGATATTTACAAATATATTAAAAATTATTTAGGAGAGATCGTACAATGATAGATGCTTTAATTCAATCAGTTGCTGTAGTGGTTCTAGGAATCATCAGTTTATACAAATGGATCGTTATTATATCAGCCCTTCTTAGCTGGGTAAGACCTGATCCATACAATCCAATCGTTCAAATGCTTTATAGACTCACTGAACCAGCTTATGCACTTGTAAGAAAATATATTCCAACAGTGTTTGGAGGAATGGATCTAGCTCCATTAATCATTATTTTTATTCTAATCTTCTTAGAAACATTCTTAGGTAGATTATTTATGGGAATTCTTTAACACTTTTCATGTTACGTTTAATTATACTTCTTGGGTTGATTTTAAATCTTACTTTTGCCCAAGAAGTAAACTCTTCTACAATTACATTAGATTGGCTTGAAGATAAACCTCGAACCATCACAAAAGACTTTTATATCTATCAATATCTGCAACAAGATATAAGTAGTAAAGAAGCTTCAATTGCTTTAGGGCAAGCTAAAAATGTGAATGATAAACTCTTTATTGCATATGCTAAAAAATTCAATGACCCTGATACTTTAAAAGTTGCCCAATGTTTACAAAAACCACTTGATCAACTGCTCGATGAAGATATTGATTGTATTGAAGTTGGATTTTCTGTTTACAAAGCGACTCAACTAGAAATTGAACAAAGAGAACAACTTATCAATAAACTAAAAGACTCAAATCAAGTTTTAATTGATACTTTAAAAGTGATGAATGCTTATTTACCATTTACCAAACTCATTGCTAGTGATAAAGATGTTTTTTTCAAACTTTTTAATGGTTGTGGTTCGCGATATAGAGAAGATTATCTCAATTATACATTACCTCAAAGAACACTTGATAAATTAAAAGAAGATCGAAGATTTGAAGCGATGATCAATAGAATTGTTGTTAATCGAAATCTTTCCAATATCCAAAGATCATTATTAGGAATCAATCCAAAAGATTATTCACATCAAACTACATTTTATTTAGCCTTGAATGCACTAATGCACAAAAAACATCAATTAGCTTTAGATTATCTAGAGAATGCATATGATAAAGCTTATTATTCATTTGATAAAAATAAGGTGCGATTCTGGCAATACAAAATTTCTAAAGAAGACAAATATCTTGATGATCTTTTAAGCAGTACTGATAACAATATCTATTCTCTGCTTATTCAAGAAGAACATAACACACCACAAGAAAATATCTTCTACACAATTGAACAAAAAAATGATCAAACAAATGCTTATGATATCAATGATCCATTTTTATATGTTAATTTGATCCGTGATAGTAAATCACTTGATACGACAAAATATTTAACCTATCAAGAACTATTCACTACCAATGAAACATTACCTCAATTGACATACGTCACAACAATTTATGAAAAATATAAAAATAGCTATTTTATAACGCCATACGAAGATACATATTTCAAAGACTACGATCCAAAAATCAAAGCTCTGATGTATGCCATAGCTAGACAAGAAAGTCGTTTTATTCCAACTTCTATTTCAAGTGCCTATGCCCTGGGAGTAATGCAGATCATGCCATTTTTAGGCAAAGAGATTGCAAAAAATTTGGATATAGAATTTCAAACAATAGATTTATTAGATATTGAAACGAATTTACAATTTGCTCATTATCATATCAATGATCTCAAAAGTAGACTTGAACATCCACTACTCATTGCTTATGCATATAATGCAGGAGAAGGTTTTGTCAATAGACAACTACTCAAAAAAGATTATTTTAAAAGTGATTCTTATGAACCATTTTTAAGTATGGAACTTATACCTTATTCTGAAACGAAAAAATATGGGAAAAAAGTATTAGCAAACTATTATATTTACTATAACTATTTAAATGAAGAAAAAATAAAACTCTCTACCTTGCTTGAAATGTTGCTTTTGCCACACCAAGGTTAAGATGTTCTAATGATACTGTAACCTTATCAAGTTTATCATCACTTATTGCAGTCACTAATTTATAACTTGCCCATTTATTATATGATGGCAATCTTCCATACATTGGATGAGCTGGGGTAAGATCTTCTATTTTTAAAGGTGCTTTTGAATTAACTGTAATGTCATAAATATTTTCATACGGCTCAACTATGTAAATTCCGACAATGAATTGATCAAATCCTTTTTCATTGAACACGTCATGAATGGGATCAAGGTAAGTTACAGTAAAAATTGCTTTTACCTCTTTTTGATTTTTGATCTGTACACTTTGAGTATATTGAATTGCATTTCCATACAATGCTGTTTGTTTATAGGTGATTTTTTCTGGTTCTTTATTTATACAACCGCTGAATAAAATTGCCAATAATGAAAGTAATAATATTCTACACACTAAATCAAATCCTTTTTTAATTAGAATCATTATTGTACACTAAAGTGACTTTAACCATCATTTGGATAAAATCCCCCTTATGAAAAGATTAGCAATTGCATTCACGGGACCATCTAATAGTGGAAAAACAACCTTAGTTGTGAAGTTAACCAATTACCTTCAAAGCAAAGGTTTTAAAGTAGCCATTATAAAGCATGATCCTCAAGACAAAGCACGATTTGATAAAGAGGGAAAAGATAGTTATAAATTTTCTCAAACTGGTGCGGATGTTGCAGTTATGAGCCCTAAAAAAACAACATTGTTTAAACAAAGCCCAAGTGAGATTGATGAGATTATTTCTATGATGGGTGATTTTGATTACCTTTTGGTTGAGGGACTTAAAACCTTGCCATTACCAAGAATTTGTGTAGCTAGAAATGAGCTCAATGACAAATATTTTGAAATGAGTGATGCCATTGCCACTGATGATAGTATTGAAACAAATACTATCCCAAATACCATGACTGCATTGGATCTCAATGATATTGAATCGATTGCAAACTGGATAGAAACTAACGCGAAAAGAGTATAAATGAACGAAATAATTGATGCCATTAAAGAAGCTTCGAAACAAATCAAACATTTAATAGAAACAGGAGACACTGGCAAAAGTGATCATCATAACGCAACAGGAGACACTCAACT
>JBNLDA010000082.1:0-9408 GCA_050304095.1 Arcobacteraceae bacterium
AAAGGTCCGGTACTGCAAACAGCAGTGGTTGCTGCGATCATGGGAGTAAAGAAGACAAGTGATCTCATTCCTATGTGCCATCCATTGAACTTGAGTGGTATTAATTGTGATATAGAACAAATTGATGAATTGCCTGGATTTAAATTAATAGTCACTGCAAAACTTTCAGGACAAACTGGCGTAGAGATGGAAGCCTTAACAGGTGTCTCTGTAGGACTTCTTACGATTTATGATATGGCAAAAGCAATTGATAAGGGGATGATTATCTCCGATATTCAATTGGAACATAAATCTGGTGGTAAATCTGGTGATTTTCAAAGAGGATAAAGAGTAATGATTGATTTAAATAAACATAAACTAGAATTAACCTATCCGTGTGAATGGGAATATAAAATTGTTGGAAAATGTGAAAATGAGCTTTCATGTGCAGTGGAAACGATCTTTGAAAGAAGAGAATACAATATGAAGCATTCAAATACAAGTTCAAAGGGAAAATTTAAAAGTTTTTCAGTTAAAACATTAGTGCATAATGATGATGATAGAAATGAATTGTATTTAATGCTTAAAAAGCATGAAGCCATTAAATATATTTTGTGAGTAAAAATGGAAAGAAGAGATTTTTTTAAAGCAACAGCTGCTTCACTTGTTGCTTGTAGTACGCCATCTTTTGGTATGACGACAAGAATGTTAGAATCTAAAGTGGTTAACCATATTTATTTGAACAATACTGACAGAAAATTGTTAGATTTAACATTAAAAAGAATTAATAATGTAAAACGAACAGTTGGATATGGGAATTTCAATATCATTGGTTTTGATGAGATGATCACGATTGGGAAAAGATATTCTAATGTTGGTGAGTTTACTAAAGAAGAATTGGATTTTATGGAAAAGATATTTTATGCAGATCCTACAATCCAAGGATTTTATGGACAAAAAATAACCCAAAATATCACTGACACAATCAATAAAAAAGAGGTAATAAAGATTCCAAGAACAGGACACTATTTATTTAAAGGGAAGTCAGAAAAATCTTATGATCATATGTGTAATGATATTGGACAATCATTGGTTTTGACTTCTGGAATAAGAAGTGTAGTGAAGCAATTCAGTCTCTATCTTGGAAAAGTTCAATCAACAGATTATAACTTGAATGAAGCTTCAAAATCACTTGCACCGCCAGCGTATACTTATCATTCTATTGGAGATTTTGATGTTGGTAAAAAAGGATTTGGTTTTGCAAATTTTACCCCAAGATTTGCCCTTACAAGTGAATTTCAAAAAATGAGAAAATTAAGATATATTGATGTTCGATATACTGTAAATAATAAAGATGGAGTTAGGTATGAACCTTGGCATGTTAAAATTATATAAATTTATTTTTTTATTAATCGTAACTACTTTAACATTAAACGCAAATGTAAAAAGTCTTGATTTTGATTTGATTAAAAAAGGGACTCAAGATGATAATACATTATTAATTGTTGGTGGGATTCAAGGGAATGAACCAGGTGGATTCATTGCCGCCTCATTAATTGCAACTCATTATAATATAACTAAAGGTTCAGTTTGGGTAGTTCCTAATTTGAATTTCTATTCGATTATTCAAAGTTCTCGTGGTCCTAATGGAGATATGAATAGAAAATTTGCAGCACTTTCACATGAAGATCCAGAATATGAGATTATTCAAAGAATCAAAAGCTATATTGTTGCTGATGAAGTCAAAAAAGTATTAAATTTGCATGATGGAAGTGGATATTACAGAAGAACCTATATTGATGCTTATCACAATCCAAGACGTTGGGGTCAATGTAGTGTTATTGATCAAGAATCATTAGATCATCTAGAATACTATGGAAATCTTGAGGAGATCGCTCAAAGAGTAGTTGATCATCTCAATCAAAATCTATTAAGAAAAGAAGATGTATTTGATATTAAAAATACTGAAACTCGATTTGAAAAAACCTATGAACAAACAGAAATGGCAAAAACATTAACCTATTTTGCCATTAAAAATGGAAAATCTGCTTTTGGTCATGAAACAAGTAAAAGCCTTCCAGTAGAGGAAAGAGTTTATTATAAGCTTTTGGCGTTGGAAGAGCATATGCGAGTGATGGGAATTGAGTTTGAACGTTCATTTGAGATGAATCCTAGCTCAATTGAAAATATTATAGATAATGATATCTTTATCACATTTTATGATGATAAAGTAAAGCTCCCACTAAGTCAAGTGAGAAATATCATTAAATATTTTCCAGTAAGAAAAGATGGAACTCTAGAATTTACACCAAGTAGTCCTTTGTTGACAGTAATGAAAGATGGTAGTACCTATACTATTCATTATGGAAATAGAAAATTAGCACGAATCAAACCGGATTTTCTGGATATTGATAATGACTTAAATAGTGTAAAACTGAAAATTGATGGAGAAGATGCTGAAGTTCCCTTAGGAAGTATTGTTAATGCTAGTAGTGATTTTTTTGTTTATCCTATTGATTCAATTAGAGCTAATGTGATTGGTTATACTAATAACAAGTATAAAAATGAAGCGGGACTTACTATTAAAAAAATTGAGATTCCTAAGCGATTTTCAGTAGATAAACAAGGAAAAGTCTATAGAATTGAGTTTTATAATAATGATAAATTCTTAGGAATGATCATGATAAATTTTGGGGATAAAACACCTTCAGATGTTTCTTTTTCTGAATTTTCTGAAAAAAAAGAGGTTAAATCGTAGATAATTAAGAATAGTTTATGTTTGTTATAAGCTTAAATTATCTATAATTTGAATAGACACATAATTATTGGTAAAGGATTAATATGGCCGAAGCTATTAAAACAGGAACATCGTATAGAATTCAACGATATTGGGCGTATGTTATTGCAACAATTATTGCAATTGCACTTCCATGGATAAGAATTGATGATCATCATGTATTTTTATTATCTTTTGATAAAAAACAATTACACTTAATGGGTGTTGTTTTTGATATGCAAGAGATGTATATGATGCCATTTTTGTTAATGATCTTATTCTTAGGAATTTTTGCAGTAACTGCAATTGGAGGTAGAGCTTGGTGTGGATGGGCTTGTCCACAAACAGTATTTAGAGTTATTTACAGAGATTTGATTGAGGGGAAACTTTTAGGTCTTAGAAGAATTAAAAATAAGCAAAAAGAACCTGATTGGTCAAAACCAGAAAATGCGACAAAACGAGTAATTGCAATTTTAATTTGGTTTGCACTTGCGCTTTTAGCTGCTGCAGACTTTATGTGGTTCTTCGTTCCACCAGAAGATTTCTTCGTATATTTACAAAATCCAATGGACCATACAGTTATGCTTGGATTTGTAATTGGAGTAGCAGTATTCTTAGTATATGATGTAGTATTCATGCAAGAAAACTTCTGTGTATATATCTGTCCATATTCAAGAGTTCAATCTGTATTATATGATGATGATACATATCAAGCGATCTATAGCGAAAATAGAGGTGGAAAAATTTATAATGATGATAAAGAAAAAATCATCTTTAAAGCTAAAGATTTACCAGATGCAGCAAACGAATGTACTACATGTGAATCATGTGTAACAGTTTGTCCAACGCATATTGATATTAGAAAAGGGATGCAATTAGAATGTATCAACTGTCTAGAGTGTGTTGATGCTTGTACTACAGTTATGGCGAAACTTGGAAAACCTTCATTAGTACAATGGGGTAGTACAGCTCAAGTAGTTGAGGGTAGACCTACTAAATTCTTTAGAGGTAAAACAATCATGTATATGATCGCTCTAGGGATTATTGTTGCAATGTTATTTGTAATGGGTGGTAAAAAAGAGTATATGTTATTGAACATCAATAAAACTACTCAATTATACAAAATCCAAGATGATGGTAGAATCACAAATAACTTCTTGTTATTATTCCAAAATACTCAAGATCAAGCATATACATACAAACTTGAAGTGATAGGTGAATATGCAGGAAAAGTGCAAATAGAGAGATTTGAACAACTGAAACTAAGTCCAGGTAAATTGGCTAAAAAAGTGGTAATTTTAAGTACAACAGAAAAATTAGTTGATGATGCTACAAGAGATACGCCTGTGACTATTACATTGAAAGCATATGCTGAAGAAGATCCAGAAAAGATCAGTGTATTAAGAAAAGCAGTATTTATTTTTCCAAGAGCGGATAAATTGAAATAACTGTAATAAGAAATTTTTAAAAGGGAGTTACTGAAAAGTAGCTCCCTTTTTTTATACCCTTTTAACGAATAATAGGATAAAATCCAAAATTAAATTAGCTACAAACATCACATAGGAAAAATTATGACTAAATATATCTTTGTTACTGGTGGAGTATTGAGTTCACTTGGTAAAGGGATCACATCTGCTTCAATTGCTGCGTTGTTGAAACAATCTGGCTTTAAGGTCAGTATGTTAAAAATCGACCCATACTTGAATGTTGATCCAGGAACAATGAGTCCTCTTGAACATGGAGAAGTTTTCGTAACAGCTGATGGTGGAGAGACTGATCTTGACCTAGGGCATTATGAAAGATTTATTGATACTACATTAGGGAAAAGAAACAACTTTACAACAGGACAAGTGTATCAAGCAGTATTAAAAAGAGAACGTGAAGGTGGATATTTAGGAAAAACGATTCAAGTTATTCCTCATGTAGTTGACGAGATCAAAGACAGAATTTATGAAGCTGGAAAAGGAAATGAATTTTTAATCGTTGAGCTTGGTGGTACTGTAGGAGATATCGAAGGATTACCATTTATGGAATCTATTCGTGAGATCAAACACGAGTTGAAAAAAACTTCAGTGATGAGTATCCATGTAACATTGATTCCATATATTGCTGCAGCTGGAGAACTTAAAACAAAACCTACACAACACTCAGTACAAGAATTAAGAAGAATTGGTATCTCACCAGATATGCTTGTTTGTAGAACAGAGAAAAAACTTCCAAACGACATGAGAAAAAAACTTGCTATGAGTTGTGATGTTGATGAAGATTCTGTGATTGAAGCTGGTGATGCAGCAACTATTTATCAAGTTCCAATGAACTTTTTAAAAGAGGATATTCTAACTCCAATTGCAAGACATTTTAATATTGAAAAAATCGTTCCAGATATGGATGAATGGGATAATTTGGTGAAACATATTATTGCTCCTAAAGATGATATCAATATTGCATTTGTTGGAAAATATTTAGAATTAAAAGAATCATACAAGTCATTGATCGAATCACTGACTCATGCTGGAGCACATTTAAATTGTAAGATCAATATCAATTGGTGTGATTCTGAAAAAATTGAAGAATTTTGTGCTGAAGACGTGATCAAAGATTCTGATTGTGTATTAGTCGCAGGTGGATTTGGTATTAGAGGAGTTGAAGGAAAACTTGAAGCGATTAGATATGCTCGAGAAAATAAAATTCCATATCTGGGAATTTGTCTTGGGATGCAACTTTCAATTGTAGAATATGCACGAAACGTCCTTAAACTTGAAGATGTGAATTCAGTTGAATTTGACCCAGAGTGTAAAAATCCAGTGATCTATTTAATTGATGAATTTATCGATCAAAGTGGAAATAGACAAATTAGAACACACCAATCTCCAATGGGTGGAACAATGCGATTGGGAGAATATCCATTTGAACCAAAAGCTGGAACGAAGATCAAAGCAGCCTATGGAAATGAAAAAGTATATTATGAAAGACATAGACACAGATATGAAGCAAATCCTAAATATAAAGAGGCTTTAGAAAAAGCTGGAATGATCATTAGTGGAGAATCAAATGGTTTAATTGAAACTGTTGAACTTAAAGATCATCCTTGGTTTGTTGGAGTTCAATTCCATCCAGAATTTACTTCACACTTGCAAACACCAAATGCTATCGTTCTAGAATTTGTAAAACAAGCACTAAATTTAAGAGGAAAATCTAACTAAGGATGACCTCTTCAGTCAAAATTAATAAAAAGATTTTAAAACAAATATTAACACAAAGGCACGAGCAAGAGAATAGTTATAGCTCTTTAGCTCAATTGCCTCCTCCAGAAATGCTCAAAGATTGTACTAAAGGTGCCAAAAGAGTAGTACAAGCAATATCAAATAATGAACAAATCACTGTTGTTGGAGATTATGATGTCGATGGGATAGTCTCTACTGCAATTATGGTTGATTTCTTTAATCTTTTAGGGATCAAGATCAATTACATTATTCCAAATAGATTTATTCACGGATATGGATTATCAAAAAAAATTATAGACAAAATTGATTCTGGTCTCGTAATCACTGTAGATAATGGGATTAGTGCACATGAAGCGGCACAATTGTGTAAAGATAAAGGTCTTGATCTTATTATTACAGATCACCACACTGTTGGTGAGGCATTACCTGAAGCTTATGCCGTGGTCAATCCTAAAAGAGAAGATTGCAAATTTCCATTTGAAGATATTTGTGGAGCACAAGTGGCATGGTATTTTTGTGCAGCGATCAAAAAAGAACTCAATAGTGATATCTCAATGGGACAATTTTTGGACTTACTTTCTCTTGCAATAGTAGCAGATATTATGCCAATGATTTCTATGAACCATACTATGGTCAAACATGGATTGAAGTGGATCAACCAATCACAAAGACCATCATTTATTGTGTTAAATGAACAGATGCAAAAATCAAAATATTGTGCCGATGATATTGGTTTTTTCATTGCTCCAAGACTTAATAGTGCAGGACGTCTTGAAGATGCTACCATTGCATTAGATTTTTTACTGGCAAAAGATACATCCATTGCACAGGAACGATTTGATTATCTCACTTCTTTAAATATGCAAAGAAAAGAGTTACAAGAAAGAATTACCAATGAAGCAATAGAGCAAGTCAATGATAATGATAAAGTGATTATTGTGTATCATCCTTCTTGGCATGAGGGGGTAATAGGGATTGTTGCTTCACGTCTTGTCGAATTGTTCCAACGACCATGTTTTGTGTTTTGTGAACACGGTGATGTTTTAAAAGGTAGTGCAAGAAGTGCAGAAAATGATGCGCATCTTTATGATTTAATTCAACGTGTTTCTCAATTTGTTTTAGGGTTTGGTGGACATAAAAGTGCTGCTGGGTTATCTGTATCAAAGGATCAATTTGAACAATTTAAAACGCACATCAATAATGTAGAATTAGAAGAGACTGAAGAGAATAACTGCAGCAGCTATACACTTGGTGAATTAGACTTAGATGATGTAGATTTTGATTTTACAAAGATTTTGTATGAGTTTGAACCATATGGTTTAGGGAATGCAAAACCAAAATTCACTATTAGCAATATTCCTGCATCTAATTGTATGCCAATAGGTAAAAATAAAGAGCACTTAAAGATCTATGTGCAAAGTTCAAATCAGAATTTTGAAGCGATAAAGTTTAACAATAGCAAACAATTTGCATTAGATTCATATATAGATTTAATCGTAACGGTTACTGAAAATGAATACAGAGGAAATGCTAAAATACAGTTTTTGATCGAAAAGATTATAGAACAGTAGGGCTGTAGATATATCCACCACCACCTTGTTGTGTTTCCATATCCATCAACTCTCTAGTAAGGATTCTTTTCTTTTGAGCTGCACCGATTAATATCCCTTCAGTGATATCAACCATCTTTAATGTAATCATCAGTTGTTCATTAGTGAAGGTATATGTTCCAATGAGGGCATATTGAGCATGTGTGAGATTGTTATTGATCTCTCTAGCGTCATTTGAAAGCATTCTAAATCCTGATTTTCCTAAAACAAAATCACGACTTAATTTTACCTCTTTAACTGGAATTCTTTTTCTTGAAACAAGATCACTTTTAACCATTTCAGCTAATAAAAAACCAAGTTTTGAATTATTGGTTAGTGTGTCTAGATTTACAAAATCTGAAACTAAGACAGGCGTTTCTGCTCCAACAGCGTATTCTTGTAATGCCGGATCAAGTTGGTCAACGAGATCTTGTGCAATTGACTCAAAGTCAGTTGAAGTAATATGTTTTAGAAGATAGTTGTCTTTATCAAGATATTGGACAACACCAGTTGCCATTTGTGTCTCTATACAACCAGTATATAAAAATAAGAAGCATACTAATAGGGATTGCTTAATATACTTCATAGAGTGTTCTTATTTCTCAGGTACAATTTTGATTGTTCTTGGTGGTTTACAGTCTTTAAATATTGAGCAATCATCTTTAAGTCCGTGAGCGTATGAAACTCGACCTGATGAGATCACTTTCCCACTGATATTATCAACAATTCTAGCATTTACCATAATTCTTGTATATTGTCTAGAATAAGTTCCTACAACAACATATTGATTTTGAATCGCATTTTTTAGCTTTTGAGCATCTCTAGATAACAAATATTCACCATTTTCATTGACTGATAATGACATTTGTCCTCTAAATTCAGTTACATTGAATCCTCTAATTGAGAGTTCATTCATCATGCTTTCACTTAAGATTCTACCAAATTCTGATGTCTTTTTCAGATTATCTAATCGTACAAAAGAAGTTACTGCAAACGCTTTATCTGTATCGATCTTTTTGTTTTGTAATAATTGAATCGCTAATGAAGTGATCGTGTTTTCAAGTGTTGCTTGAGTTGTTAAGGTACTTGAAGCTTGTTTTGCTCTTTCCATCTCTTGTTCTGCAAGCATTTGTTTTTGGTCTCGAAGCATTTGTTCTTGTTGTAACTGTTGAACATTTGAGTCTAAACTAGCGTCTTTCTCAACGGCAACTAAAGAAGTTCCTAATAGTGCTGTTCCCACAAAAGCTGATAAAAGCTTTGATCGATAATTCATAGTGATCCCTTTTATGAAAATTTTATCAATTTTATTGAATTTATGCTTATAGCCTCTTGAATAAGAGCCTTATAGATTATTTTCAGAAAAATCTTCTTCCTCATGGTAATATTTTTCTAAGCCTAAGAACCAATAATCTGCTTCTAGTGAAATAGTAGCTTCTTCTCTTCTTTTAAAGTGGGCATCAAGATCAAATTCTTTATTCTTCCCATAATTGTCTTTGTATTCTTGAATAAAGTCTGCATAGTCAGTCTCTTTCATGGCAGTAATCTCAAAAGTAATCATATCATAGGTTTTATTTTCGAGTTCAACTTGTTTCCCATCGATAAAGTTGACATTGATTCCACCATATCGATTCTCTTCTTCTAGGGTCATATTCATTTCAATATTAGCTCGTATTGTTGCAAACATATGTAAAAATTGATCAATTGGAATCTCTAGAGAGTTTACGAGTACAGCTCGTTGAGGAGTATACCCCCAATCACCACAAATATCTAGATTAACTCCAAAAACTTCTTGTATAACTTCTTGCATATTATCAACAGGTTCTATGGGTTGAAATTCTAA
>JBNLDA010000083.1:0-9286 GCA_050304095.1 Arcobacteraceae bacterium
CCTTGCTTATTATTGGATTTATCATCGGGACCATTGCTATGAGCATTGGGGTTGGTGGTTCAGTGATGCTCACACCACTTTTAGTTGGATATCTTCACTACAATATCAAAGACGCAAGTGCTTTAGGATTATTTTTTGTGATATTCAGTTCTATTGCAGGATTTTCTTCTCAAGCTATTGCTGGAGAGATGCTTTATACACAAGGTGCTATTGTTGGTATTGCATCCCTCTTTGGAGTCTATATAGGAATCACCATTAAAAATATCGTCAATATGAAATCTTATAAAACTTCAATATTAACTTTGAACATCATAATTTTAATTACAATGCTTTATAATGTCTTTCTTTAAGATATTTTAACGCAGTTTCTTCCTGAATTCTTTGCTTCGTACATAGCTGTATCAGCTCGTTTTAAAATTGATTTATCAGTATCATCTTTCATATCAAAATGACTCACCCCAAAACTACATGTAACATCAAGATTTGCAAATCTGTTTTGTGCTATTTTAGCTCTTAGATTTTCTGTGGTTGTTTGAGCTTGTTCCAATGAAGTATGCAACAATACAATGACAAATTCTTCACCACCCCAACGTGCAAAAATATCTGATTGACGTAACTGTGATTTAACAAATTGTGCTATCTCTTTAAGTACTTGATCTCCTATTAGATGTCCATGAGTATCATTAATCAATTTGAAATGATCTATATCGAAAAATACAATTGAAAAAGGTTCAAGATCATATCTTTTTATCTCTACAATATGTTTATCTAAGTTCTCTTGAAATCTTGATCTATTATCAATTTTTGTTAAAGGATCAGTCCCTGAAAGTTCTTGCCATTTCATTGCACGTTTTTCAAGCACTTTATTTACTTTTTTGAGCTGATTATCATTCTCTTTCATTGTTTGAGCCCATCTTGAATAGACTTTGGCTATTAACTCTTCTTGTGTAATATGCCCAACAATCTCTCCATCTTCACCTTCAACTATCACTCTTTTAAAATGCTTCTCTTTAATAAAAGCCAATGCATCATGAATAGAAATATTATAATTAACTGTCAGCAAAGGAGAACTCATATAATTTCGAATGGGCTGATTAAGATCATAATGATTTACAAAAATTTTAATCACATCCTTCGTGGTCAAAATACCTACTGCTTTATTATCTTGATAAATCACCACCGAATCACTTACATCATTGTTTATTAAACCAATAACATTTAATGTAGGCTCATCAACTTGTGCTGTTTTTAATTGAACGGTATGCAATACCTCATTGATAGTTCGTTTCTTCAGAACAATTTCTGGATCCAAACATGACAAAATATCATAATAGGTTACAAACCCTTTTAATTGATTTTGATTATTAACTAAACATATACATTGACAATCAGCATCAATTTCAGCTAAAGCATCTTCAACATTACAATACGGATCGATAGTAGCTACTTTATCATAAATGATTGATTTAATTGGCAAAGAAAAATCATAATGATCGATTCGAAGTTTTATAAGATCATTGGCTTTAAGAAGCCCAAAGTAATCATGATCTTTTGAAGTGATCAATATCTCTCTATGATTTTTTTCATTCATAAGATTTACTGCATCATTAATTGATACATTTTCATCAATACACACCACATTTTGCGTGGCAATATCAATTAATTGTAATGTAGGCATAAGCATCTCCCCTCCGATGTATACCTACATTATATCTAAATATAGCTATAAAACCAATGTTTCAAGTTCAACGTGTATTTTAACTGTATCGCCTACTACAACTCCGCCAGCTTCTAAAGCTTTATTCCAAGTGAGACCAAAATCTTTTCTATTGATTTTTCCTTCAATAGTAAATCCAAGTCGAGTATTTCCTTGAAGATCTTTTACTGAACCATTGAATTCCACTTCAAGTTTAACAGGTTGTGTGATCCCATGCATACTCATTTTTCCGGTCATAATTCCACCATCTTCAGTAACCGTATAACTATCCATTACAAATTTTAATTCTGGATACTTTTCTACTTCAAAGAAATCAGAACTTCGTAGATGATCATCTCTTTTTTGAATTCCAGTATCTATACTTTTTGCTTGGATCGTAGCATCAAATTTTTCAAATTTTTTACTTTTTTGATCAAAAATAAGATCAGCATCATAATCAGTGAATACCCCTTTTACATTACTGATCATAAGATGTTTGATCGAAAAACCTACTTGTGAATGCCCCTTATCCAGTACCAATTCATCTGCCGCACTTAAATTTAAACCAAATACCATTAAAAATGATATTAACATAACACGTAATGATTTCATTATTAACTCCTTAATAAATAATTATAAAGAATTCTCATATAATAATTATTAATAGATTATTAAAGTTACATGTTACTATGAGTTATAAAGATATTCTTTCTAATGTTCCAACCACAACACTTAAATTTGTAAAATTAACTGATCCACTCTCTTTAAGTGCTTTAAAATCTGTTTTATATTTTTTGAATTGTGCATCATGAATACTAATAAACTCTTTCATCGCATCATCAGTAAGTTCATTTATACGTTTAAAATGCATGAATTTATCAATTATATTTGAAACAATTCTCAAAATTCTTTTCAACATTCTTTTTTGCAATCTCTCTTCCCATACATTATTCACTTCCAAATTCAATACATACGAATTAAGCTCCAAGATATAAAGCATTTTGGTTGTATCCATGAAAATATTTGCTATTTCAAAGAAATCATGTTTTACATCCTCTTTTACTTTGATCATGGTTGTTAACATTCTTATATATTCCAACATACAAAAGAATTTTCCTAATGTTTCATTTTTACATTTCGAATCATTTCTAGGAGTTGCTTGATCAATAAATTTTTTCAATGCGGTTTGATACTCATGAGTTCTCTCAAAGATTAAAATCTCGTTTTCACCATGTTCAATAATCCAATAAGTCAGAAATAGCAATGTTTCTTCTAGATCAAGTAAATATTTATATTGTTGTTTATAGTCCATACTATAATCTTCTCGATAAATCTCATGTCGTATATCATTGGCTGAGACAATCTCATTGAGTACAATAAAAGCTTTTACTTTCAACATGAAATTTGCTTTACCTAACTCTTCATAATCAGCGACAAAACTGCTCCCTTGAGTATTAATGATCATATTTGCAATACTTGTTGCAATGATTTCATTTTTTAGTGGATGATGTGCAACCTCTTTAGAGTACAAAGTATCAAAAGATTTTGGAAAATATTTATATAAAAAGTCCATTGCCATAGAAGATTCTAAGAATTTCTTATCATCAAGAATTTGCCGTTTTACAAACATCTTCGCAAAAGACAGCATCACTGAAAGAACTGGTCTGATAATTCGGTTGTTTTTATTCAATACTTGATGAAAATCTGCAATTGGTATCTCATATTGTTTAGCAACAAAATTATGGATATTGTTCTCTAAAACATGCACAGATTGTCTAAATAAACCTAATTCTTTTTCACTTCTTAGTTCATCTAAAGATAAGGACAATGATTGTAAATAATTGGTCCAAAGTACTGTTCTTGACACATCCTCTTCAAGGTTATGTAATACCTCTATTCTATTCTCTTCAGTTATCACTTTTTTATCTAATAAAGTATTTAAGATGATCTTTAAATTTACTTCATAATCTGAAGTATGAACGCCAGCAGAGTTATCAATACTATCTGCATTGATTTTTCCACCTTTTTTTGCAAAATCCACCCTTGCTTTTTGAGTAAAACCTAGATTTCCACCCTCACACACGGCATAGGCTTTAATATCATTAGAACAAACTCTGATTGATTCATTAGGTTTATCACCTATTTGGGAATCACTTTCATCATTTCCACGAACATAAGTACCTACTCCACCATTGAACAATAAATCAACTTTAGCTGTTATCACTGCGCGTGAAAGTTCTTCACCATTGACAACATTCTTTTTAAATCCAAAGAGTTCTTTTATTTCTGGGGTTAATTTAATAGATTTATCTTTTTTATTAAAGATTCCTCCCCCTTTACTAATCAGTTTTTGATCATACTGTGACCAACCAAGACCATTTTCAAATAATCGTTGTCGTTCATTAAAAGCATTTTCTAAATTTGGATTTGGATCAATAAAGATCTCTTTTGATCCAATTGCTGCAATGAGTTTAAATTTTTTACTTAATTGGATTCCATTTCCAAATACATCTCCTGCAGGTGATCCAATCCCTACAACAGTAATTTCATCATTGTAAAAATTGATCCCATTTTCTATGAAGAATCGTTCAGTAGATCGAATGGAACCTTTAGCTGTAATTCCCATATCTTTGTGACTGAATCCTTTACTACCACCACTAGCAAATGCATCCCCTAACCAAAACCCTCTTTGGATACTAATTGCATTAGCTACATCACTCATGCTAGAGGTTCCTTTATCCGCAGCCACTACAAAATAAGGATCAGCATCATCATAGATCACATAATCACTATCAATGACCACTTTTTCATCTTGATAATTATCAACCATATCCAAAACAGCATTAATATATAAAGAATAGATTTCTGTAAAACTTTCTTTTGTAACATCACGTTCAGTGATAAAAAATCCACCTTTAGCCCCTTCAGGGATAATAACAGAATTCTTACTTCGCTGTGCTTGCATCAATGATTTAATCTCATCTCTATAATCAAGCATTCGATCACTCCATCTTAATCCACCACGACTAACTTTTGTTCTTCGTAAATGCAGACCTCTAAATCGTTTATGAAATACGTATGTTTCAATTCTAGGTTGTACCCCTTTTAAATGAATTGAAAGTTTTTCTACATCGACTTTCATAGCAAAAGCTGCATCTAAAAATACATTTTCTCTTTTGAAGAAATTGGTTCTAGTTGTAGCCTTTAAAATATCAAAAAAGACATTTAATATCTTATCATCAGTGATATTTTGCACCTCTTTAATATTTTCTTCTATTTGTTTGTACAATTTATCTAATTGGTCTTCTCTATTTTTTAATATTGGATCAAACTTCGTATAAAAGTATTTTACAAATAGATCCCCGATTTTAGGATGTTTCAAAATTGTTTTTGAAATAGAAGATTTATTTTGTTCTGGTAGTAGTTGATCCTCATAAGCAATTATTGAGGTAAGTATATATATTTGGTATGGATCAAAATTAGCCAATAAACTAAAACTATTTAATTCAGTATTCAAAAGTTTTTTTTGTAATACTGCATCCAATACCGCCTTGATATTATCTTGTGTCGCTTTTATTTGTTCTTGTTGTTCTAACATATTTAATGTATAGGTTCTCACATAATATGTTTGTTTTCCAACAACAATTGTATCATGGCTTTCATTCCCTATTTTAAATCGGAAATTTTCCAAAATAGGCATATAATCTGAAAGTGTTGCCTCAATATTTGAATAAATTGAAATTTGTATCTTTGAATTAACAAATTCAACTTTTGAACATACTGCAAATTCATTGATGGTTTGGATCATCTCTTTTGTTAATTTATTACTCATATTACTTTCCTTTAAATATTTGGATTAATTTTATATGCAGATAGGGTTTTCCCTTTCGTATCTATTATATGCACTGCACAAGCTAAACATGGATCAAAAGAGTGTACCACTCTTAACACTTCAAGTGGTTGAGTTGGCTCCTCTAGTTTCAATCCTATAAGCGCTTGTTCATAAGCCCCTCTTTGATTTTGACTATCTTTTGGACTTGCATTCCAAGTTGTGGGTACCACTGCTTGATAGTTGGCTACTTTTTGATCTTCTATATTGATAAAATGACACAATACTCCTCTTGGAACTTCAAAAAGTCCATACCCTTTGGTATTTTTAGGCAAATTTTCAAAACTATATTTTGTGAAGCTCTCTTCATTATAATATTTAATGTTTTCTAATAGATCATTCATAAAATCAAAGATAAATTCACAACATACATCTGCTTCTATGGCTCGTGCTATATTACGTCCAATAGTGGTACAAAAATCATTGAGTGTAAAATCATTTTGATCCATAAATCGCTGCATATATGGTTTTATGATAATTGATTCTTTTGCATACCCAACTAGCATTCTTGACAATGGCCCTACTTCCATAGGTTTACCATTATATCTTGGAGATTTGATCCAGCTATATTTCCCTTCAGTCTTCAATGTTCCATCATCGTTGAGATCAGTATAGTATGGTGTTGTTGTTCCTTCATTTGGAAATACTGCTTTATCATCACTATACCATGATCTTGTTGCTTCTTCCGTGATCTTGTCTATATCAAAATCTTCCACTTTTTCAAAATCAAAATTATGAATAATTCCATCAACAAATAATCGATCACCACTACTAAAACTATATCCTCCAACTGCCATGTAGTTTCCAATACCTTGATTATTCTCTTTTTTGATATCCTCTTTATAGGCTTGAGCTAGCATTCTCATATCTGGCATATAAGCTCGATTGATAAAATCATTGACATCACGAATGATAAAAAGAAAATCATTCAATCGTGCAGGATTAAGCATATCCATTACCGAGGTAATTCCTCCCACAATCATATATTGTGGATGTGGAGTTTTCCCTCCAAAGATCGCAATCGCTTTTGATATCTCTCTTTGAATTTTCAATGCTTCTAAATAATGTGACATATGAATAAGATTTTGTTCAGGAGTAAACTTGTACGCTTTATGCCCCCAATAACCATTGGCAAACAATCCTAATTTTCCAGCATTAATAAAATTTTGTAATTTTTCTTTCACACTTTGTAAATGGGAAACAGAATTTCTATAGGGATTATCACAATATTCATATGCTACATCACATGCTTTTCTCACATCTGCTTCTAGGGCTAGCGTGACATCCACAAAATCCAATGAATGTAAATGATAGTAATGCACAATATGATCTTGAACAAATAATGAAAGTGAAACCAAATCTCGCACGATCTTTGCATTATTGGGAATATCTATATTATATGCACTTTCAGTGGCTCGAATAGATGCTCTATAATGAGAATTGGTACATACTCCACAAATTCTTTGTGCTAAAAGTGCTGTATCTCTTGGGTCTCGTCCCTTTAGAATGGTTTCAATTCCACGAAAGAGCTGACCACTTGCCCATGCTTCTTGAACAACATTGTTTTCATCAATTTCTACTTCAATTCTTAAGTGTCCTTCAATACGAGTTATTGGATCAATGACGATCTTTTTTAAATTACTATTCATTACTTTCATCCTCTAATTGTCTTTGATTGGCATATCTATCAAAAGCGATTTTTCCTTCTCCACAGCCAAAACATCCATGACCTGAAGCTACTGGCCAACTGGTACCTTCATTGAATTTTACCAATGAACAATTCAAATTCGCATAAGGACCTTTACATCCCATTTTAAACAAGCACCATCCTTTTTTTGCTCCTTCATCACCCCATTGTAAAACAAACTCATCAAGATCATAATGCCCTCTTCTTTCACAATTATCATGAATCCTAAATCCATATGCCCATAAAGGTCTATTATGATCATCAAGCTGTGGTAATTCTTCAAACATAATATAATGCAAAAGTGTTCCAACGATATTGATTGGATTAGTTGGACATCCTGGAAGATTGATAATATCATCTCTTTGAAGAGCTTCTTGTACGCCTACACTTCCAGTTGGATTGCTTCCAGCTGCAACTACTCCACCATCATAAGCACACGATCCTATACTCATCACCGCTGCTGCATTTTGTGCACAACGTCTTAATAGATCAATTCCGGTTTCCCCTTTTGGACCAATACGTAAATATTTTCCTTCCATCCCTAAAGGAACTGCTCCTTCAACTAAAAGGATATATTTCCCTTTTTCATTTTCTAAAATAGTATCAAGACTCAGTTCACTTTGATCACCACTTGGTGCCATTAAAAGTTCATGATAATCTAAACTGACAAAATCCAAAATAAGCTCTTCAACCGTTGGATGAGCTGTTTTAATAAAGCTTTCAGAGTTACCAGTACAATCTGAAAGTTCTAACCATATGATTGGAATTTTATTGAGTTGTTTTATCCCTTGTGATACTTTACTCTCATATTCAGGATGTAGTCTTAAATTTGCCGTGATCATTGATACCCATTGATTATATTCTTTGTTCATATCAAATGAATCAATGGCCGCATCCAGATTTTGAGCATTAAGTTGATTTTTAGGATGAAGCTTATTAAATTTATCAATTCTTTTTTGTACCAATCGTAACTCTTCTTCCCTTTTTTGTTGCTCTTTTTTCTCTTTTATTTGTTTTGCTAGCTCACGTTCAACTGGGGTATTATTGATGATCTTGACTATATCTTGTTTACATCTTCCACATACTCTACCAGCTTCACTAAATGGTTTTAAACTATTAAAGTCTTCTATACAATGCTCTTGAATGAGTTCAACAATATCTAATTCATGAGTTGGTTCACAACTACAGATCAATCTTCCTCTTTCACTCAATAATCTGTTATTATAAAAATACCCTGCATCAATATCCTGATCATCAATAATCAATTGTTTGAGATGCATAATATCTATATTGGTATTGATTCCAATAAATTTAACAAGCTTATTGTTATTGATAATATATTGATCAATCCTATTCTCTTTTTGTGAACAAATCAATATTTTTTCATTATCATTATCATTGATATGATATTTCGTTGAAGTAACATCAGCTAACAAGAATGATCCAACTTTAAGTGAATCAATTGAAACTTCATGTTTAAATGCTTCATCTTGATTTAAAATAGATGCAATTGCTACATCACATTGCGTGGTACACTCTTTAACTCGACCTGCAATAAATCCATCAGCTTTCATTTGGGCCGCTTCACCAACCGTATAAATATCATGATTGGAACTTCTCATTTGATCATCAACCAAAATTCCTTTATCGCAGTCTACGGTTCCTCTTGCAAAATCAATATTTGGACTAATCCCGACTCCAAAAATCAAAAATGGATCATCGATTTTTCGTTTTTTTGTTTCAAGTGAGATAATTTTGTTTTGATCAATATTAGTTGATACTACCTCATCACGAAATGAAACCTTGATTTTTTCATTTGATTCAAAAATATCATTGATTAATTTCACTGAACTAATATCTAAGTCTTTTGAATAAAGATGATCCCCACGTGAGAGAATATGAATTGATTTAGCTGTATCCATTTTAGATAAAGTATCTAGTAATTCCAATCCTATTGGTCCAACTCCAACTAAAACAACATTTTTATTCACAATTCCATGTTGGATTTTATATG
>JBNLDA010000084.1:0-9108 GCA_050304095.1 Arcobacteraceae bacterium
TGGTTATAAGCTTCAATTCCCATTATAATAACTCCAAATCTTTATAGACATAAAGTATAATATAATAATTCTTAAATATCACCTACTAACTTCTAGCCGTTGATTGCTCGATCATCATACTCAATCCACCAAACGATGCTTCCATTTGTGCAATAATTGCTGCATACGAAGCAAATTGTGCAGCCATAAGATCATATTTTGCATCTAATGTTGCAACTGCTTTTTCTTTTTCTTCTTCAAGTTTAGTTTTTCTTGTTGACATATCTTCTCCATACATGGTGATCAAACCATCATATGAGTTCATATCATCTATTAACTCTTTTAGTTGAGTTCCCAAACCTTTATCTTCTGCAACACCAACAAATAAATCTTTTAATCCATCTGTTCCCTCAGCTAATTTTTGACCAAGAAGTGTTGTATTGATACTTAAATGTCCTTCTTTATCAAGTTCAAATCCATAATTAAAGATAGACTCATCATTTGAACCATACTCACCAAAAAATGCATCTTTGAGAGTTGAAAGAATTGATCTTAATCCAGAACTATTTTCAATAGCTGAATCAGCACTTAACAATTCTGTATCTACTAAATCAACAACTTCATTGTAAAGTGCTACCATCTCTTCAAGAGCTGGAACAATTGCACCAGTATCTTTTTGAATAGAGATTGTAGATTCTCCCTCATCAACTGCAGTTATAGATAAATTTCCTTGAATTGTAACAGTGTTACCTGATACATCATAATCAATACCATCAATTTCTGCCCACAAATTTTGGGCATGTAATACATGATTTGCAGGATCTTCAAATCCTAATGTTGTCGCTAAAGCTACATCAAGAGAATCTGTTTGTGTTATTGTTAATGCATTAGATAATCCCGAATCTGTACTTTTTATAACAAGTCTAAAATCTGAATCTCCAACTTGCTCAATTGATGCAGTTAATCCTTCTGTTCCATTAATTTCATCAGCCAATTCTTGATAAGTTTTACCTGCTGTTTCAAAATTTATTGCTGCATCAGTTCCAATTTGTACACTTAATTTATCCCCAACAGTTTGACCTACGGTCATTACTGCATCAGCATCTGTAAATGTATTTGTTTGGAAAACATCTTTTTGTGCTAATTGAGTCACATTAATTACAGTTGTTCCCTCTTCTAAACCAGCAACATCTACTGCATCAAAAACTGCAGAAGTTCCCGTCGTAGAAGCCGAAATCTGATCAAATACTGTTCCAGAAGAATTAAATAAATCAAATGATTTGGTTGCTTCTAATAATTCATTAATTTTTGCTTCAATAACTGAAATAGTCTCTAGCTCTATATCCCAATCTTCAAGTTGTGTATCAATTGGCTCAATTTTTGCTCTTTCATCTGCTTCTCTTAACTTGTTAATTAAATCACCATTTAATCCTGATGCACCATCTGTATTGAATGCACCTACTAAACTATAATCTGCCATATCACACCTCCTATCTCATACCAAGGATCGTTTGAAGCATTTCGTCAACTACAGTGACTATTTTTGCATTTGCTTCATAAGCTGCTTGAAATTTAATCAAGTTCAGCATCTCTTCATCTTTATCGACTTTTACCATTTTTTCATAATTAGATGTTAATGACATTGTCACTGCACTTTGTGTTTCCAATAAAAAATCATTAGATTCTTTTGATGCAGAAACATCTACTAGTAAAGTTTGGTAAAATTTGCTAAATGATGTTCCTTCACTAGACATACCATCCTGTGCTAAACCATCAAATCCAATATCATCTTTCCATTGAAATGTTGCAAGATAATCTAAATCACCCTGACTTAGATTCGTTGCAGCATCTAAATTAAATCTAAGTGTCTCAACATTTGAACCACTGAATAATTCTAAATTGTGTGTTATATAATCTGGTTCTGTATTGACTTCAACTGCTTTTCTACCATACACATAACTACCGTCACTACCTTCAAGATATTGTGAACTCATATCACTTAATGAATTTGCAAAATCATCTAATGCATCTCTAAATTGAGTAAATTTATTATTCGCATTTTCTGTTTGAAGATTTTCAGTAATGGCTCTCATAGCTCCACGAGTTATAGATACTTCCTCATCAAAGATTTCAATATGAGTATCATCACTTCCAACCAGACTTCTTGTTTCATTGACATTGACTTCAGTTTTTGTACCAGCATCATTATCATTTACAACTATTCTTCCTTCAAATCTACCATCTTCACCTGGAATAATTGATTCAACTACAAGATAATTATTTTCAGTTGGAACTGGAGCATATACTTTATTTCCTTCTGCATCCAATACATATTGGCGATTTCCATCATTCGTATCAAATGAATTCAAACCATTTTTCGCACTTATATGTGAAGGTAAATCTTCGTGGTGATTGATTTCGTATGCCAATGCTACTACATAATTATCTTCATCTACAATAAATGGATCAGTTGGTGTATCTGGACCAGTGTAAGATGGTCCATAAACATCAGCATAGGTTGCTCCATTTGATAGTTGTGAACCATACGTTACTGTTACATCATGCGTATTATTATAGATATAAGTGATCTCATCACCAACACTATTAAACCCACTTGGTCCAATGATACTATTATCTGCATTATCTACATATTTATCTGTTTGTGGAGTATAATCTTCTACAATCTTTAAAGCATGAATATTCGTGTTATATCTTACAGCAGTTAACCCACCAATTTTTAATTCATAATCAAGTGATCTATCAACATCAATATTAATATACTGTGCTAATTCGTATTCAAGTTGATCTCTTTTATCTAAAAGGTCATTTGATGGAGTCGATTGTTGCATAATTTGTTCATTAACATTCCCAATATCATGTAATAGGTTATTAACAATATCTACATTATCTTCTAAAGTATTTCTTGCAATCAATTCTCTATCTTCTATCCCTTGATACAAATTCTTAAGATCATCTACAATAATTTGTGCTTGATTTTGAAAATTGTTTTGGGCAATCGAGTCATAAGGGTTGGCTCTTAAATCTTCAATTGCTTGAAAATATCTATCTATATCACTTGATAATCCACTCACATCAGTTTCATAAAAAATTGACTCAATGTCACTAAGCATTAGATCAAGTTCAGAATAATATGCACTCTTCCCTTCTTCTTTAATCAAGTTGTCATACATATATTGATTAGTAACCCTTACAGTATCACCAACACTAACACCTCTACCATATTCACGGCTATCTACGTGTGAAGACTCTGCTAAATCTACAACACGTTTTTTATATCCCGGAGTATTTTCATTAGCGATGTTATTCATAACATTTTCAACAGTAGTTCTAGCTGCAGTCAAACCAGACTGAGCAACATGTAATGAATGAATCATCATAACTCCTTTATTTTTTCTTAATTATATGATTACATTTCTTAAATTTAGATTAAAAAGGCCATATAGCTTCTAAAGCTTTGGATCCCCAAGGTTTTTCTAATTGATCTGCATCACTTCCATCTTTTCTGAAAAGTATTTTTAAGTTTGCAATTTGAGATGATTCTATAGAATTTTCTGGAGAGATATCATATGGTCGGATAACTCCAGCGATTAATAGAACTTGTTTTTGACCATCAACCAACAGTTCTTTTGAACCTCTTATATAATAGTTTCCATTTTGGTAGACTTGCTCAATGATCACTGAAACTGTTGTATCAAATGATTCATCATATTTTGCATTCGCTGAACCATCAAAAGAGTTTCCAGAACTTACACTTGCTGAAAATCCACCTAAGCTATTCACTTTATTCACTGCACTTAACATTGTAGAATTTGGACTAGTGTTTCCAACTGTAGGACCAATACTTATTCCACCTAGATCGGTACTATTATCTTTTGCCAACGATCTGCTACTTTTAGAATCTGCTTGTAATTCTTCACTAATAATGACTTGAATGATATCTCCAATTTGAAGATCTTTTTTATCAGCAAATAAGGAACCACCTTTCTTTGAATACAATGAACCTTTTTTAGTTACAGGAGGCTCAACATATTTAGGTGTTTGCATTTTGGGTTTTTCAAATGTCATATTATTTTTATCTGTAGTACAACCCACAAATAAGATAGGTAAAATCATGATAAAAAGATATTTATGATTCATCCATCTCTCCAACTATATTTTGCAAATCAATTGCGATTTTTATATCTTTGTTGGTATTTTTTACCAAAGCTAGTGCCCCATATCGCACCATCAATGGCTCTATATCAGTGTCACTATCACATACTATAAATAATGTTTTTCCAACTATTCTAATTTTTTGAACATTGGTTTGTCCAATCATAGCTACAACATTTTCAGATTCTTTATAAATGATCTTTTCTAATTTTCTAGCTAATTTCTCTTGTGAAGGAAGGTTTGCTTCCTCTTGAGCAATTTTATCTTCTTCACTTGATTCTAATGAAAATTTTCCATTCATATGAAAATAATATGCCGTCAACATACCGCCAACAACTAGCAATGAAATGGTTTTCATTGCTATTTTTTTGAAATTGTTTTTTTTGACGACAACTATCATTAAATTTCCTACTTAATTACAAATGAAGTGAAAAAGAGTTTTTTAACAATATTTGCTTTGATATCTTCATTAATTGCAGTTGCTTCATTGATCACTCTATTGATCTCTTCAAGTAACTCCTCTTTTAATAAAGCTTTTCCGCCAACTGTTAAAAGTTCTTCACTACTTCTAGCACTAATTTGTGCGATTACAACATCAATAATTTCCGGTTTATTTTCTTCAATAATAGCTGCAATAGATTCTTCTGGTGATTTAAGTGCAAAAGAAAGTTTCATCAACTTTTCTCTACCTTTTGCATTCGTGATATTCAACACCAAATCATTGATTTCTGCTGAAAACATTGTTTTTGATTCAGCATCAGATTCTGCTTTATCACCTTCGCTAGTGGCTTCTTGAGTTTGTTGTGGCTGCATTTGTGTTAAAACATACCATGCTCCTGCTCCAACTGCTCCCAATAATACTACGACTAAAACTATCAATACAATTAAGATAGCTTTGTTTGATCCACCACCACTTGGTTTAACTTCTTCTGTTGCTTCTTCTGCCATTTTCACTCCCCATTTTTAGTTTTTGTCTACTTTATAGTTTTTTAGCATCTCTGTTAAATCAGATGCATTTTGCACATCTAAAGATTTCAATATAGATGTAACATTTTTTTCTTTAAGTTTGACTATTATATCGAAAACATCTTGTATTTTACCATCTTTGATCATTTTGTCAAAAATCTCTGCGGCGTTTTTTGGTTTCATTGAGTTATAAATCTTGGCTGTTTTACTCACAACCTTACCTTCAATATCTTGTATCATTTGTTGTGTTTCTTCATGCAGTTTTTTAGTTTCAGCTTTTTCTTGTTGCACTTGCGCCAAAAGAGATTCCAATTCTTTTTTATTTTTTTGGTATTCTTCCTCTTTCTTATTATAAAACGTATTTAATTCTTTTTTTAATTCTATAATCTCTTTTTTTTCTTTTGCTAAATTAGCCTCTTCCATTACGTCTGCATTTAAAAAGCCAACTATTCCCAGTGTCATTATCAATATTTTAATCATTTTTTCTCGCCCATTTTGATTGTGTGATCTCATCTGCAATTAATGCTTCGAGCTTTAACTCCTCTTTTAATAATTCTTTTTTCTGTTCATTTAACATATATTCGTATTGTTCTGATTCTTTTTGCAATAATATAATCTTATTATTATGTGCATCTACTTGTGTTTGTAGTTGCTGCTTTTGGAATCCAAGTTTTACAATCTGTTGTTTCACAGTTTGTTTATGCATTTGTATGATTTGAAAGTCGACAATTGCTCCTTTTGGTGTTACATGAACTGTTTCAATGTCATTTCTTAGGTTTGTAATTTGCTCATCTATATCTATAATTCTATTTACTATCATTTGTTTTTGTAAAATCTCTTGTTCTATTTGTACTTGTTTGAGATGAAAGAGTTTATCGATCAATTGAGCACCTCTACATTATCTCCCATAATCAAGAATTTGATTCCAAAGGTCTTGAGTATATGTTAAAACATGGTCTCCCATCCAAGGTAATGAGATCAAAATAAATGCTGTTACAAATATCATTTTAGGTACAAATGATAGTGAGGCATCGTTCACTTGAGTAACAGCAGAGAATACACTAATGATCAAACCAATTACCATACTCACTACTAATGATGGTAATCCTAAAATCAAAATCATTTTTACTGTATTTTGTGCAATACCAAGTAGATCCATTTCCATAAATTATTCTTTGATCTTTATAGTGATTTCTAATGTTTTATTATTTAACAATTGTGTGATCAATGCTTGAATGTCTCCAATGTTTGATCCATTTAATTCAATATTATTGCCACTTGTAGAAGCAGGTGTTATTGTAGTTTGCGCAGGAGCTGGACTAACTGGTTTAGCTGGTGTAATCATCTCTAAATCATTTAATGCATTCATTAAATCTTCTTCTTGTAATTGATCTAATTGAGTTAAATCATCCATATTTGTTTCTCCTTGTGTTTGCTGAATCTCTTCAGATTCTTCACTTTCTTGATTATCATCAATTTCATGAATTTCCTCTTCAGGAATATCTATATCCATCAATGAATTCAAATCTTGCGTTTCTTCTGTTTTTTGATCATCAATATCGATATCCATTAGTGACTGCATATCATTGATCTCTTCTTCCGTTTCAGTATCTTCTGAAGTTTCAGATGCCTCTTCAAAAGCAACATTTTGAACTTCTTCTAAATCAAGATTCAATAACTGATCCGTTTCAGGTTTTTCTTCATCTATATTCTCATCATCTGCTTCATCAGAATCATCATCGTGGGTTAAAAAACCTTTTAGATCATCATCAATATCAAAATCTTCATCATCATTCTCATCATTTTCAATATCAGTTAAAATATTATTGATCTCATCGATCTCTTCTTCTGAAACTGAAGTCGATTTTTTTTCATCTTCTTCATCAAAAATATCAGTCAAATTCATTGATTCAAGTTTTTTGATTACATACCTTGGAAGATCATCAATTGAATCAATAGATACATCTTCGATCCCATGTTCATCTAAGAATTTTTTTTCAATTCCATCTTTTGGCTTTAAAAAACCAATTTTGCTATTGAGGCTTTTTTCATAAATGATTTTATCTTGATCGATCAAATAGATATTATTTGGCTCTTCTTCAATAGCCATTTTGAGTGCTTCCAATGAAGTAATATCTTCAATGGTGCCATTTTCATCCATCCTAAATTTGACATTAGCATGATCTAACGCTTTGTGTATTGCAGCTTTAAAACCAGCACTTCCGTAAATGTATATATGCAAATGAACTCCATTTCAGAATTTAGACTTATTTTATATAATTTTTTGTTAAACTATGTTAAAGTATTGGATTATTACAAAAAAACGGGGTTGCCATTTGAAATTAGTATCGCTACTATTTATTTTAATGACATCACTTTATGCGCAAACAATTAAAGATATCTCAAACATTGTTGGAATTCGAGATAACCAACTTATTGGATATGGTTTAGTTGTAGGTCTTGCAGGAACTGGTGATAAAAGTGAATTTACCATGCAGTCACTTCAAAATTTATTACGAAATTCTTATATTAAAATACCAACTTCATCGATCACTTCAAAAAATATTGCTGCGGTTATGGTTACTGCAGATTTACCACCATTTTCAAGACAGGGTGACAAAATAGGGATCAAAGTTTCAGCCATTGGTGATGCAAAATCAATTAACAATGGAGAGTTACTTTTAACAGAGCTCAAAGGGGTCAATGGTAATGTCTATGCTCTGGCTCAAGGAAGAATAGTAGCCAATAAATATAATCCTACCACTGGTTTTATTTATGAGGGAGCTACAGTTGAAAATGAGGTAGATTATAATCTCCAAGAAGAAACTTCTATAACACTCAGTTTATACAAACAAAGTGCTAAAAATGCAGCCAATGTTGAAGATAAAATCAATCAACGTTTTGGGAAAAAAATTGCTATGGCAACTGACACTAGAACTATTGAAGTCAAAAAACCAGAAGGGATCTCTATGGTAAAGTTTATCTCTGTAGTGAATAATCTTCCAATAGAATCTGATATCAAACAAAAAGTCATTATTGATCTTAATACTGGAATGATCATTGCTGGAGCTGATCTAGTGATCCAGCCAGTTACTGTTACTAGAGAAAATTTCACTATACGAATCAAAAAATCTGAACTCAATGATCAAGATTGGGACAATCCAGCAATCAATAGAGGTGAAGATATTGGTGATGATGTAAAACTTGGCGGGAAACCAGTAGCAGTCAGTATCGATAACGTGATGATGAATAGTAAAAAATTACCTACTGTTCAAGATTTATTGAGAGCTATGAAAGTGATGAAAGTTTCAATTCCAGATATTATCGAAACACTTAAACTCATTAAAGATCTTGGCGCACTTAATGCAGAACTTGAGATTCGGAGATAATGAATGGCTGAGTTTTTAAGTCAAGATGAGATTGATGCACTCTTAGATATAGCCGAGACGGGTGAGGATATTGATAATATCCCTGATGAACCCACCTCAATATCTAAAGAAAAAAACTACTCAATTTATGACTTTAAAAAACCAAATAGAATCACGAATGAACAATTTAAGGCTTTCTCTACACTGCATGATAAGATGCTACGAGACCTTATCACAGATATTTCAGCGATGCTACGAAAAATTGTTGATATCAAACTATATTCTATTGAACAAATGACTTATGGAGAATTTATTCTTTCTATTCCTCAATTAACTTCATTGAATACGTTATCAATCAAACCTCTTGAAGGACGAATCGTTATTGAGTGTAACCCTGCAATTTCTCATAAGATCATCACGGAACTTCTTGGAAGTGGAGCGGTATCTGCTAGTGATAACCTTGATAGAGAGTTAACAGAGATCGAAGTTGAGATTTTTGATCATTTTTACAAAATGCTCGTGCAACATATGTTTAAAGCTTGGGATGAAGTAAGTACCTTAAACTTCAAAATTGAATCTCGTGATACCAATGCCAATGCAATTCAGATCATTTCTGATCACG
>JBNLDA010000085.1:0-9083 GCA_050304095.1 Arcobacteraceae bacterium
AAGCCTCATGCTTTGGCATGGGGCTTTTATATTTTATGCAGTATAATTAATTATGACAAATATAAGAAAAAAGAACGTTTTATTTACAAAAGGTATTGCTGATGATGGTAAAGTCAAAGTAGCTTCCATTAGGGAAGGACATTTGGTCTATAGTCCAGGAGGCAGTACAAATATCTATAACAATCTTTCTACTGATAAATTTGAAAAATCTATTGTTGCACTTGACACACTACGACACCATTCAGTCAATTTAGCTAAATATGATCTTATTTTTAATCAAATTAGTGACCCAGATACGCATAAAAAAGTTTTACGAAAACTAGAGTTTTTATTAGAACGATCAAAAAAAACAGTTTATTGTTGTAATGAACCAAAAAAAATCCTTAAAACCTCTCGAGATACTGTGTATTCATTATTGAAAGATATTCCAAATTTAATAATTCCAAAAACAGTAAAACTTATTCCAAAAACTCCTCAAGATGTAGAAAATGCTATTGTAAAAAATCAATTTACATTTCCAGTTTTATTTAGACAAGCAGGCGACCATGGAGGAATCAGTACAATTCTTATAAATTCTCTGGGTGAAATAGCAACAAAAATGTATCCGTTTGCATTAGATGGTAGAGAGTATTATTTAACTCAATTTGTTGATTATAGGCAACAAGATATTTATAAAAAATTTCGATTATTGATTGTAGATGGTGAAGTTTATTTGCGTCATGTAATCTTTAGTGACCATTGGATGATCCATTCACGAAGTAGAGAGTTTATGAAAAACAATCTACAATACAATGATATGGAAATAGAGATTCTAGAAACTTTTGATGAGTTAGTAAAACCCTTGATTCAACAAACAATTATAAAAATACATGAAATACTTCAATTAGAATATTTTGGAATGGATTGTCATATAGATCAAGACGGAAAGATTATACTTTTTGAATTGAATGCCAATATGAATGTACTTATTGACAAAAATACACGAATGGAAAAATATATTCAAAAAATTCAAAATGCAATAGTGCAAATGCTAATTTTAAAAATGGAAATGCAATGAATTTTATAATTGAACAAGCAAAACCACAAGATTTACAACAAATAATCAATGTACTTAAACCTTGGAATATGCATCATATTCCATCAGTTGAAGTTGAAGAAATTGATTTTAAAACTTTTTATGTAGCTAAAATTAACGAACAAATTGTTGGTGTTGCAGGATATAAAATACTATCAAATATTCTTGGAAAAACTACACTGTTGGCAGTTTATCCTGAATTTCAAGGTTCTGGAGTGGGTAAAGCCTTACAAGATAAGCGTTTGGAAGTAATGTATCAAAAAGGTATTCAAAATGTTCAAACCAATAGTGATCGATCTGAAATCATCACTTGGTATAAAAAACATTATGATTATTATGAAATTGGAAAAGTTGATAAATTAATACCTTTTGGCTTAGAAAATATCTCTTATTGGACTACTTTGGAGATGAATCTTGAAAAGTATTTTGAAAATAAAAATAAAAAAGAACAAGATATAGTAGAGTATATCAACCAAAATGATGCATACCCATTAAAAGCTTATGACCCATTAATAATCAATGTTTGTTTAACGGGTATGGTTCCAACAAAAATAAGTACTCCTCATGTTCCTGTGTTTATTGATGAGATCATAGAGGATGCGATCAATGTTTATGATGCGGGAGCTAGAATAGTTCATATTCATGCACGAGATGAAAATGGATTACCAACACCAAAAGCCAAATATTATGAAAAGATCATAAGTGGTATCAAAAAAGAACGTCCAGATATGATTTGCTGTGCAACAACATCTGGAAGAAATTGGTCCGATTTTGAATCACGTAGCGAGGTATTGCACCTAACAGGCGTTGCAAAACCAGATATGGCAAGTTTGACTCTAGGATCTTTGAATTTTCTAAGTGGAGCTAGTATAAATACTATAGATATGGTAGAGCGTTTAGCGATGGTGATGAAAGAGAAAAATATAAAACCAGAGCTAGAAGTATTTGATAGTGGAATGGTCAATCTTGCAAAATATTTAGAAAGACATGGATTGATTCATGGAACGAAATATTTTAATATATTGTTAGGAAACCTTAACACTGTTCCTGCGACAATTGAAAACTTATCTCATATTTATAATAGTTTACCTAAAGATTCTATTTGGGCAGCTGCTGGTCTTGGACAATTTCAATTAAATATGAACACTGCTGCAATTATAAGTGGTGGGCATGTACGGGTTGGACTTGAAGATAATATCTATTATGATCATAAACAAACCAAATTAGCAACTAATGTAGATTTAGTAAAGCGAATAGTAAGAGTATCTAAAGAGTTACAAAGACCAATTGCAACTAGTACTGAAACTAAAAGATTATTAAACTTTTAGTTAGCAGATAGCTAAATAGTATCCATGACCGGATTTATTTTGAATGGAATCTTTTCCAATTTTGTCTCGAAGTCTTTTAAAAAGTGATTTAAAAGCTGATTCAGTGACAAATTCTTCTCCCCAAATATGGCGTTCAATATCTTCTTTACACATCACTTGTCCCTCATTTGCTACTAAAAGTTCTAGAAGTCTGGATTCATTTTGTGTAAGTTCTATATTCTCACCATTTTTTTTGACACTTTTGTCAATATAGTTATATAAATATCCATCTGCGAAAGATACAATAACATTACCATGATGTAAAATATGTTTTGCCGTTGTATTGAGTGTATGAATAAACTCATTTATATCAAGTGGTTTAACTAAAAAATCAATTAATTGTAACCGTATTGCTTCAAAAAGTACTTCTTCTTGTTTATTTTTAGAAGTAATGATTATTGGAATTGAATGATTGATTTCTCTTAGATTATGTAAAAATGGTAGTAGTGATTCATCATTTAAATTTACTTCACTAATGATAATGTTAGGATGTTTTTTATTATATATTTCTATAGCTTCTTTGAGATTATGTGCAAAATATGTTTCTTTAATAAGTAGATGTACTGTATTTTTAATAGTTTTAGGAATATTCTCTTCTTTATCGATATACAGCAGTTTCGATACTTTTAAAACATTTTTTAATGATACATCCATTTTACCCTCAATCCTTAATTATATTCTAACATAAAATAACCTTTATCTATGATAAAATGAGGAATTTTTATTAAGTGAAAAAATTATTAATTAGTTGTATATATTATTATCTTTTAAAGCTAATTTGAAGTAACTCTAATGTAATATTAAAGTAATATAATTAATTGCTGATAAAACAAGGAGAGATGATGAAAATTATAAGAGTTTCAAAAGTGGTGAGTGCAGCACTTTTATCAACAGTTTGTTTGTTGAATGCAACATCACTGCAAGATGCGGTAAAAAATACTGTTCAACAAAACCCACAGCTTAAGGCTATTGGGGTTAACAATGAAGCTTTTAAAAAATATGTCGATGAAGCTAAAGGTGGATATTTACCTAAAATTGATCTTCAGGTGACAGGTGAATCAAAACAGATCAAAACAAAAGATAAAGACACTGAAGCAAAAAACACGACGGACTATGATGGATACAATGCACAATTAAAAGTTGAGCAATTGATCTATGATGGTGGATTGACTACAAGTAAAGTTGAAGAAGCCGAATTTGGTGTACAAGTAAATACTTTATCAAATACCGCTACAATCGAACAAGTGATGTTTGAAGGGATTCAATCATATTTGAATTTAGTAAAATATGATTTAAGATTAAATTTGTCAGAGCAAAATGTAGCTACGCATCAAGATTATTTACAAACTGCGAAGTCAAATGAAGAATTAACTGGAAATGCCTTAGATACATATGAAGTTACATCAAAACTCCATTTAGCAAAAAAGAACTATATTGAAGAGATCAATAATCAGCAATTAGCACAAAATAGTTTTAAAAGACTAACTGGAAGTGAACCAGAAGGTAATGTTTGTATGCCTTTGATCGACAGATCAGTCCTCCCACAACAAATGAAAGAATTAGTTGATTATGCAGTTGCAAATAATGCCACAGTGTTAGCACAAATGGCAAAAATTAAGCAACAAAGAGCAATTTTAAATCAAGAAAAATCAAAATTTTTACCAACATTAAAATTTGAACTATCTGGTTCATTTGATGATGATACGGTAACTCATGAATTTGAAACTGAAACATACAGTGCAAAAATTGTAATGACTTACAATCTTTACAATGGTGGTAGAGATCAAGCATCAAATGAAAGAGAAGAATTTTTCTTAAAAGAATCACAACATGTTTTAGATAGTAAAACAGATTTAGTTGTAGATGAAATCACTTCTGCATACAATTCATACAATAATTCACAAAGAAAAATTAATGAATTAGAAGGGTATGTAAAAGCAAATGAAGAGATTTTAGCAATCTACAAAGATCAATTTGAAGGTGGTACGAGAACATTTGTTGATGTATTAGATATCGAATCAGATCTTTATAATGCAAAAATCCAATTGATTGATGAAAAAATCACATTGGCTGAAACATTCTATCAAATGTTATCAATTACATCTCAACTTCAATCTGTTGTTGTGAATCAACCAAATCAGATTTGTTCAAATAAAGTTGTTGAGGAGCCAAAAGTTGCTGAAAAACAAGATGAACTTGCAGAACTAAAAGCAGTTATTGAAGATGCAAATACAGTTGATTATACTGCAAATTATGGTGCGTTGATTGCGGATTTGGAAAAAGAATTTGCAAATGAGATTGCAAATGGTTCTGTTGAATTTGATAAAAAAGATCTATCATTTAGAATGACAGCACCAACTTCATCTATGCCTATTGGAAAAGATGGAATGTTAGTGATGACAAATGATTATAAAAATACATTGAAAGATTTTATGCCTAGATTTGTAAAAACTGTAAAACCATACAAAAATGATATTAAGCAAATTAATGTTGATGGTTATGCTTCTACAAATTTCTTAGTTGCGAAAAATGACAATGATAATTTTATCAAAAATCTTGCTGTATCTAAGAAAAGAGCTGGAAAAGTTCTAGACTATATCAGAGGGATCAAAGATCCAATTTTGAGTGAAAATAAAGATATCTTGAATATGTTTAAAGCATATGGTAGATCATATGCTAATCCTGTAGTAAACAGTGATGGAACTGAAAATAGAGATATGTCAAAGCGTGTTGAAATCGCAATTGAAGGTAAATAATAACTTTTTTAAGGAACTGCTTTGGATCAACCATCAAATTTACTTGATGAGGATTTCAACAAAATAGCACAAACAAGAGAAGTAGATACACTACTAGAGTGTCTACTTTTCTTATCTAAATACTATGAACGAACTGCCTCTAGAGAATCATTAAGTGTCGGACTTCCTATACATAATACCGTGATGACCCCATCGATGTTTATAAAAGCATCAAAAAAAATAGGTCTTATTACAAAACCAGTTAAACGAGACATTAAAGATATTCAACCTTTGGCACTTCCAGCTGTGATGATCTTAAACGATAACAAAGCTTGTGTTTTGTTAGAAATTGATAAGAAAAAATCTAAAGCATTGTGTATCTTTCCAGAGATCAATGAAGGCAAAACTTGGATTGATCTTGATGAATTACAAGAAAAATATCGAAGAGATTTAGAGGCTAATAAAAATCTTTTAATTATCAAACCAGCCTATAACTTTGAAAAAAGAGTTGATAGAGATATTATTGTAGAAGAACCAAAAAAATGGTTTTGGAAAGCAATGAAAAACAATATGGGAATATATTCTCTTGTACTTATTTCCGCAGTCTTTATTAACATTTTTGTCATTTTTGTTCCATTGTTTACCATGAATGTTTATGATAGAGTTCTTCCAAACAAAGCCGTTGATACATTGACAGTATTGGTGGTTGGGATATCTTTGATCATTATCTTTGATCTTATACTCAAGCTTATTCGTTCATACTTTTTGGAGCAAGCTTCACAACGTGCTGATATACGAATGAGTAGTGCAATATTTGATCAACTTTTAAATATACGACTCGATGCAAAACCTGCTTCTACTGGATTGTTTGTAAGTAGACTACAATCATTTGAAACTGTGAGAGAGTTTTTTACTTCTGCAACTATTGCAGTGCTAGTAGATATCCCATTTGTTATATTATTTATTGCAATTATATTTTACATTGGTGGACCATTGGGGTATGTATCACTAGTCACGGTAGTATTAGCATTAACATTTTCGCTCTTTATGCAAAAGCCAATCAAAAAAGCTATTTTGAATTCTGCAAAAGAAGATCAGATCAAACAAACAACATTGACTGAAGCTGTAACTGGGCTTGAGATCATTAAAGGAGTTCGAGCTCAAAATAGGATGCGAACTCACTGGGAGAAATCGATTTCGCAAACGGCTTATTATGGAAATCAATCAATTCACTATTCACAAATTGTGACCTATGTTACAGGTTTTATTGCTCAATTTTCTAGTATTGCTATTGTTGGATTTGGTGTAATGCTTGCAAGTGATGGACAAATGTCAATGGGTGGGATTATTGCAGCTATGATGTTAAATTCACGTGTCATTGCACCGGTTTCTCAAATAGTTGGAATGATCATTAGAATTGATAGAACAATGTTATCATTGAACAATATTGATGAGATTATGAATATGCCTGTAGAGCGTCATGATTTACAAAGATACTTAAGTCGACCAGATCTAGATGGAGATATAGTGTTTAAAGATATGTCTTATAGTTATAAAGAGAGAAATTTTGAAACACTTAAAAATATTAATTTAACGATAAAAAAAGGTGAGAAAGTCGGAATTATTGGGAAAGTAGGATCAGGAAAATCTACTTTAGCGAAATTACTACTTAACTTATATGAACCAACAAATGGCTCAATTATGGTAGATCAAACAGATGTTCGACAAATCGATCCAGTTGATCTTCGTCACTCTATTGGTTATGTACCTCAAGAGCCTTTTTTATTTATGGGAACTATTAGAGATAATATCACAATTGGTGATCCATATGCAACTGATGAAGAAATTTTATTAGCTTCAAAAATAAGTGGGGTGCATGAAATACTTGGAAAACATGAATCTGGATATGACCTAATAGTAGGTGAGAGAGGTGAGGGGCTTTCTGGAGGAGAACGACAAGCAGTAACTCTTGCACGTGCAATATTATCAAAACCAAATATTTTGATCTTGGATGAACCAACCAATTCTATGGATGAGCTTTCTGAAATGAAATTCAAACAAAACTTAAGATATATAGTGGAAGATAAAACAGTAATTATCATTACTCATAAACCATCAATTTTAAGTTTAGTTGATAGACTTGTAGTACTTGAAGATGGAAAAATCGTTGCAGATGGTCCAAAAGAAAAAGTTATTGCAATGTTTCAGCAACCTAAAAAAAATGTAAAGGCTAATCAATGATTAAAAAACTTTTAATAAGTGAATTAATTGTATTAGCTGTTATTGTTCTCATGGTTGCATTATTGCAAGTAGCGAATTATATATTGGGTGATTCTCTTTATATACAGCATTTTTGGGATGTAATGGTATTTGGTGTTGGTCCATTTCATGCTGCATTTTTAGTTTTATTCTTTTATTCAATTACTTTTCTATTTCGTTGGATCATTTTAAAACCATTGGAATCAGTGTTCCATGAAGATAGTGAAAAGGATGTAGAATTTGTAAAAACTTTACATGCTCAATCAAGAGCACGTATTAAAACATATACTTATTTTTTATTTTTTGTGATTACCATATTTTTCACAAGTGCCTTATATTGGTCTTATTGGGCAGAGATTGATGAATTGGCAAGAGGTGAAGGTAAAGTTATCCCATCAGCTAAGTTGCAAACAATCCAATCACTTGATGGGGGTATGATTTCAGAGATACTTGTCAAAGAAGGTTTTATTGTCAAAAAAGGGCAACCTTTGATGAAAATTGATACTACAAGATTTAAAGCATCACTTGATGAAAATAGAAATACTTTGGAAGATTTGTTAGCGTCTAAAATAAGATTAGAGCAAGAGATAAGTATAGATATTGATAAAGAGATACCCCAATTGGTATTTAATGATGAAAAATTAGAAAAGCATCCAGATGTAATTGAGGCTCAAAAAAATTTATTTAAAACACGATTTGAAGAATTAAAAGCAAATATTCAAACTTTGCAAATGCAAGTGGCTCAAAAAGAGCAAGAGCTAGTAGAATTAAAAAGTAAACGAAATCAATTATGGCAATCAATTAAATTGATCAAGCAAGAGATGGCAACAATTGAACAATTAGTTGCAAGAAAAGCGAGACCAAATATTGATCTTATATCTATAAAAAGAGAATATCAAGGATTAGCAGGAGAATATAATGCAGCACGTCTTGCTATTCCAAGAGCAGAACTTTCAATCCAAGAATCACAAAACAATGTATTGGAAAAAGTCAATATGTTTAAAAGTGATGCAGCTGAAGAGTTACAAAAGATCAATGCAGAGATCAAGAAGTATGAATCAAAAGTGATTTCTGAAAAAGATAAACTAGATAAAACAGTAATTGTATCTCCTGTTAATGGTATCATTAAACAAATACATTTGAATACTATTGGGGGTGTTGTACGATCTGGAGCAGATTTAATTGAGATTGTACCAGAAAGTGAGATTCTTTTAGTAGAAGCAAAAATTGATCCAAAAGATATTGCCTTTATCAATCCTAGTCAAAAAGCTATTGTAAAGATCACGGCTTATGACTTTTCTATATATGGTGGATTAGAAGGGAAGATTGTAGAGATATCAGCTGATAGTTTAAAAGATGAAGATAGTCGTGAAGGTAAAACATATTATAAAGTGGTAGTTCAAACTAATAAGAACTACTTAGAAAAAGATGGTGAAAGATACTCTATTATTCCTGGTATGATTGCATCAATTGATATCATTACTGGTAAAAAAAGCATTCTAGACTTTATTCTTAAACCTATTATTAAAACAAAAGAGAGTGCATTACACGAAAGGTAATGCACTTTTTCTAAAATTTTCAAAATTTCAGCCAGAATTAATAAAAAACCCTTGACAAGAGAAAAAAATTTGTCTATAATTCCCGTCC
>JBNLDA010000086.1:0-9043 GCA_050304095.1 Arcobacteraceae bacterium
AATCACAATTTGTTAAAAGTAAAAAATTATTTGATTATGTGTATGGTTGTAGAATGGGTAATGGGGCTTATGCTACAGAAGATGGATCAGATTATTTTGGTGTTGGTTTTATTCATTTGACTGGTAAAGATATGTATAAAAGTATACATAACATTTGGAATCAAAGATATCCTAACGATACAAAAGATTTTTTAGGGGATGATATATCTCTTTTAAAAACAAATGTTGATGTTGCTATGAAATCAGCAATGATATATTGGACTTTAGTAAAGAAAATTAATGATATGACTTTAAATAAGTCAGATGATACTATCAAAAAAGTTACTTATAAAGTAAATGGTGGATATATCGGATTACCTGCCAGAATTAAATATACAAATAGAGCATATGAGATATTAACACAAAAAGGAATGGGTCAATGAAAATATTATTACTTATTATTAGTGTAAGTATTTATTTGAATGCTATAGTAAAAAATGAGATTAATAGTCAAAATTTTATTTATGATTTAAATAATACAAACCAATTCATATATTATAAAAACAAATCAAATTTGATAGATGTATTGTGGTTTGAACCTAAAGGATTTTTTTTCAATAAACAAAATAATATGCTTTATATACCCACATCAGTTTTTAGAAATGTACGTCTTTATGAATATGAAGGTTGTAAAGATTATATGTATGGTTATGAATATATAATGAACATATATAAATTATATGCTAACTTTTTTCTTAAAATTATCGTATTAAATTCAAAATATAATGGATTTGAAGGTGAATATTTTTGTGAAAATAAAAAGTATTTATATGTGGATGCTAACAATATCAATAAACTTGATAGTAAAATCAATATAACAAATAATATGATATTAGATTCTTTAAAACTTTTGATAACATCTGAATATGCAACACAAAATAAAATTTCATTTAATCTTAAAGATAGCTCTTTCAATACAGATGCATTAAAAGCAATTTTAAACGAAATTCCAATATCCACAAAAACACTCACTCCGTACAATGATATAGCTTACTACTTAGAAAAAGCCCAAGCTTATCAAGAATCTATATACCTACTAGAAAAAATTATAGAAAAATACCCAAATAGAATAGTAGCTTATATAAATCTAGGTGATGCATACCTAGGAAATAAACAAAAAGATAAAGCTATACAATCATATAAAAAATATATAGAACTAATGAAACAAGCAGGAAAAGAAAATAAAATACCAAAAAGAGTTTTAGAATTAGTGAATGATTCTAAACCTCTTACTAAACCAATAAGTCAAAATATTCAAAAAGAAGAAAAAACATTTTTTTCTAAATTATTTGAGCTTTTGGGTTTAACAACTTTTCGTCAAGAATTGAATATAGCATAATTAAATAATAGATATTTGATAAATGTAAGAGCTGATTTGTTACAATAAATTCTATGATACGAATTTTATTTACATTTATTTTTTTTACTATATCACTTTGGGCTATTGGCCCAATACCAAAACTCGCAACCTATAGTGTAAAAACTGGAACAGTTGGATTAGTTTTACTTGAAAATGAAGGTATAACTGATGCAAAACTTACTTTTGATAAAGTCAATGTTGACTTTTACCAACACCCCAGTGAGAAAAATCTTTTATATGCTTTTTTGCCTGTAGATTATCATGCTAAACCAAAAAGACAAAAAGTAGTCGTTTCTTATAATTATAATGGTCAGAAAATGTTTACGGGCTTTTTCTTTAATATCCTTAGAAAAAATTATCCAACAGAAAATCTAAGAGTGGACAATTCAAAAATAAATCTTAGTCTTCAGTCACAAAAAAGAGCTGATAAGGAATACACAAAAGCAATCAGAATCTTCAAATATCACAATCCAAAACTTTATTGGGAAGATCGATTTATCTATCCTATCAATTCAAAGATCACGAGTAAATTTGGAACTAGAAGAATGATGAATGGAAAATTCAAAAGCTATCATGGTGGAACAGACTTTAGAGCTGCTATTGGTGAGCCAATCAAAGCAACTAATAGTGGAGTGGTAAAGTTAGTGAAAAATCAATTTTATGCAGGAAACTCAATCATTGTTGATCATGGTAAAGGAGTATTTAGTAGCTATTATCATTTAGATAAAATGCTTGTAAGTGAGGGAGAATCGGTTCAAAAAGGGCAAGTGATAGGACTTGCTGGAAAAACTGGAAGGGTCACGGGTCCTCATTTACATTTTGGGATTCGAGTGCATGGAGTAGCTGTTGATCCAATGCAATTTTTACAAATAGTCAATTCCCTTAATAATGTGCCTTTATAGGAGGATATTTTGAATACAATTACCTCAAATTATAGTGCTATTATGGCTGGGATCTCAATAAAACAACAAGAAAAAAGAGATGATTTTATCAATCAATTGGTGCAAGGAAAGAACCAAGACCAAAGCAAAGATGATCCATTAAGTTTTCAAAACATACAAAAACTTTCATTAGAAGAACTCAAAACTAAAATTGATCCAGAATTACAAGATCAAGCAAAAAATTTAAAATTAGCCACTTTGTTTAGCAGTGATCCAATCATGCAAATGGTATTATTCAATACAGTACAAACTGGATCATACGAAAACAATGTCAATTTACTATCTAATATGTTCACGCATAGAAATATTTATTTAGACAATCAAAATGATTCAATTCAAATGGGGGCATTTTTGCGTAAAAGTATCATCGAACAAATCGATGATCCAGATATAAAAGCCCAACAAGAACAACTGGAAAAAGAGTTTAATTATACGATGATGAAATTTGAAATGAGTGAGTACTTTAATACTATTTTGGATTTTGGTAAAACTGAAAAAGAAAACAATAAAGATACACAATTTGGCTTTTTATATAATGATTTCTACACGCAATATGCAATGCTCAATGCTCAATATGATGAAGTTAAAGATTTTAGTGATCTGATGATCGCACAGTATAAAAGTAATTCAATTCCCTTTTTATAATTAGATTTGTGCTAAATGATGAAGAATGATTTTGATCTCATTTTGATCAAAATAGATATTACGTGAAATTTCAGAATTTATTTGTTTAAGTAGTTTGATCTTTTGCTGTTGGCTATCTGGTTTAGTATTAAGAATTTGCATCTGTTTTTCATATTCTTGAATGATTTGTTCTTTTTTTTCTTCAGTTGAACGGTAGTTTTTCTTTCTTGTAGTCCAATATAATACAAATCCAAGAGGAATGATAATGATTAAAAAGTATATTTCCATAAGAAAACTCTAGCAAAATCAAACTTTTAAATTTATTTATCTTATAATAAATAAATTCAAAGGAGTATGCCATGGATGCACAAACGCTTTGTGAGATGTTAGGATACAGTAGTATCATCAATTATTCGATCTTGCTTGTATGGTTTATCATTTTTATGTTTGCTAAAAATTGGATGTATAACCTTCATTCAAAATGGTTTTCTATATTACCACAAGAATTTGACACAATCCATTACAAACTTATGGCGCAATTCAAATTATTGATTTTTGTATTCAATCTTGCTCCATTTTTTGCATTATGTATAATACTTTAAAGATTCATAGTGTTTTTCATTTTTGACAATCCAAAACAATTAATATTTTATATTTTTGTAATTTTATTTGGAATTCTTTGTGAATATTTAGATATTGCACCAGTTGAAAAAGTGGTCGCGGTTGGGATATTCGCAGGAATTGTAATCTATGTAGTCAAAACTATTGCTTTTGGAACATGTCAAAAATGTAATAAAGAAAAAGAAGACGCTTGAAATTTCATATAGTCTATATAGAAATCACAAATATATGTGGACTACAATGTAGTTTTTGTCCACCAAAGATCAATCCAATAAAAACTCTTAGTTTAGAAGAATTTGAAAATATTATTGCTCAAGTAGCTCCTTTAACTGATCTAGTGGCACTACATGTTTTAGGTGATCCATTAGTTATAAGTGATCTAGAAAAATATTTAGATATTGTTCAAAAATACAATCTCAAAGCAATGATTACCACTACTGGTTATCACCTCAATGATTCGATGTTTCAAACACTTTCTCATAGTACTATCAAACAAATTAATTTTTCACTTAATAGTTTTAACAAAAACAGTATGAAAAAATCACTCAATGAATATCTACAACCAATTTTGGATTTTTGCCAATACAAAGTAGAACATAATTTACCAAACTTTATAAACTTGCGACTTTGGAATTTAGATCAGCAAAATAGTGAAGAAGATTTTAACACTCAAATAATCAATTCTTTAGAAAATTTTTTTAACATAAAAATTGAAATAAATAAACAAAAAGAATCGATTCGAATAGACAATAAAGTATTGATCAATTTTGACCAATATTTTCAATGGCCAAGTTTAAAAAATGATATTGTAGGTGATGGGTATTGTCATGGTTTACAATCTCAATTTGCAATCTTGGTTGATGGTCGAGTGGTGCCTTGTTGTTTGGATTGTGATGGAGTGATAGAATTAGGCAATATCACGCAACAATCTTTGCAAGATATTTTAAATTCATCAAAAGCTAGTAAAATCATTGAAGGATTTAAAAACAACAAAGCTGTAGAAGAATTATGTCAAAAGTGCTCATATAAAGAGCGTTTTAATCAATAGATAGGTAAAATTTATTTTTTATAGGGAGAGAAATTATGACAACATTTTTAGCAGTTAGTTTTGCACTCATCATTGTATTGGTCGTTTTATACAATACATTAGTGGGGAAAAAGAATCAAGTAGAAAATATCTTCGCTTCGGTTGATGCACAATTGAAAAAAAGATATGACCTGATTCCAAATTTAGTAGCAAGTGTGCAAGAATATATGCAACATGAAAAATCAATTTTGGAAAATGTAACCAAACTACGAGCTGAGGCTACAAAACCAGATATCAGTGATGCTCAAAAGATTGCTTTAGATGCAAAAGTCACTAGTGCCCTTGGATCAATTATGGTAGCAGTTGAGGCGTATCCAGATTTGAAAGCCAATGAAAATATTATGAACCTACAATCTTCACTCAATGAAGTTGAAGCTCAAATTGCCGCTTCAAGACGAGCGTATAATCAAGCAGTAACTGATTATAACAATGCAATAGAGATGATCCCAACCAATTTTATGGCACAAATGATGAGATATACACGAAAAGAAGTATTTAGTATAGATGAGTCTGAACGTCAAAATTTAGATGTAAAAGAGTTGTTTGATAGATAATGAAAACGGTTGAACAGCTCACAAGCTTTTACAATCAACAACTACAACCAATATTAGAAGAATTTGAGGAGAAAAGAAAAAAGCTTCGTAATCAAATTTTATTTATAGGAGCTATTGTATTTTGGAATACAGTAGTGATTTATGGATTTTTTCTTTACCCAATTGATGAAGATTTTGGCATCTTAAAATTTATACTTGCAGGTTTATTTATTATTATACCTATTGGTTATAAATGGATGCAACGAGATTATCGAAGTGAATTTAAAGAACAAGTAATTAAGCCATTGATTAATGAGTTAGAACCAACTTTACAATATTCAGTCAATAGTCACGTATCACAAACTTTATTTATAAGATCAGAACTTTTTTCCTATCCTGATAGGTTTTCTGGAAATGATTTTGTAGTAGGGTTATTGGATAAAACACAAATCCAATTTTCAGACATTCACGCACAAAAAAAACACAAAGATTCAAAAGGACGAACCTCTTATAGCACCATCTTTCAAGGTCTTTTTATAGTCGCAGAATTCAATAAAAATTTTGATGGCAAAACAGTTGTTTTGCCTGATCTAGCACAAAGTACTTTTGGAAATCTCATTGGCTCATGGTTACAGTCAAAAAATATTGGTCGTGATGAATTGATTAAGATGGACAATCCTGAATTTGAAAAAGAGTTTGTTGTTTATGGAAGTGATCAAATCGAAGCGAGATATATCCTCACTCACGATATGATGGAAAGTTTATTGGAGTTTCAAACAAAATCTACCCATGATATTTATATCTCTTTTATAGACAATCATATTCATATGGCAGTTAATTACAACAAAGACCTTTTTGAACCTACAGTATTTCGATCAATTTTAAATGAAAAGGTCACAAAAGAATATATCGAAGTATTACATTTAGCAGTTGGAATTGTAGAACAACTTAACCTCAATACAAGAATTTGGTCTAAAAGATAATCGCATTAGCACTATTGTTCACCACTGAAAATATGGTCACATTATATTTTTGAGCATAATATTTCATCAAGAGTTTTTGTAATGTTGGTTCAATTGATGGTGTAAACCAAGCATTATTGGAAATGGCTATTACATATTTGTCTACATTTTCATAGATAGTATCTGTGGTCGCTTCATAACAAATTGCATTTCGAAATTTAATCCCTTTGATCTCAAAATCAGTTGGAGATTGTGCCGTGAGATAGTCTTTTGCTCCATTAAAAAAGATTTTATTGACCCAATCAGTTAAAAATTGTGGTAAAGGTACTTTTTCTCCAAATGGTACAAGCACCACTTTGTGTGCTACACTCATTTGACCATTTTGGAATAGATAGGTTGAGTTGTGATAATTGTCTCCATCCATATACATTGATCCCGTAATGATAGTCGTACTTTTTGAAAGTTCTTTGAGTTGATTCATAAGACTTGGACTTGTATTCAACAACATTGGAAAAGCTGTTTCAGGTAAGATCACTAGATCATAATTTTCTGCAACAGCATGTTTGATTTGAGAAATGTTTAATGCAATGATATCTTTTTTTAATGCTTTATCCCATTTATCACTTTGATTGATATTGAATTGTGGCATATAGATATTTAGTGGTGGCATTTGCAGTGTTGTTTGACTTATATTGATTGTAAATACAAGGATCAATAAAGAGCTTAATTTAAAAAGCTTGTTTTTAAAGGTGATGAAAAGCACTAAGCTCAATAGTATAAGTGCAAAAGCTAGTTTTGAAGTGTCAAAATAAGAATTGATCATTAGTAATTCTGGCTTGAACCAATTGAATCCAAAAGGATTGATAAAACTTAAAGCAAAAAATAAAAGTGCTCGAGCATATATATTATTTAAAATTGTGGTTGCAAGGAATAAAAATCCATAGATTATGGCTACACTTAAAATAATAAATGGAATGAGAAATGATAGTTCATAATAAATAAAACTAATTCCAACCCACCAAAACCAAAATAAAGCAGTGAAAAATCCTCCCCAAAAGAGTTGAACTCGGTTGAGTGTTAAAAACAAATAAAAAGCAATAAGGGCAAAAATCGAATTCAATAGTTCATTAGTGATATTAAGAGTTTCTAAATAGATAAAAGCACTAAAGCAAAATGCTAAGTATAAGCCGTTTATTAGACTGTTTTGAGTAAAATATTTGGTTTTTAAAAACATACCTCAGTATACCAAAATTAGAATAAAAGGAATTAGTATGGAAGCACAGGGTGGAAGTTTATTAGGATCATTATTACCATTGATCGTATTATTTGCGATTTTTTATTTTTTGATCATCAGACCACAACAAAAACAAGCAAAAGAGCACAAGCAACTGATTGAGGATCTTAAAAAAGGTGATAAAGTTATCACAACAGCAGGTATTGTTGTAGAGATCGTGAAAGTTGATGAAGAATATTTTACAGTTAAAAATGTTGATGATTCTCAAATGAAATTAGTAAAACAATACGTAGCAAGCAAAGTAGACTAAAAACAAACTCTTTTAAAACAATAAGGAAAACCATTGAATTTTTTTAATTACAGAATGGTGATTTTCATTTTAGTTTCAATATTTGGTATAGGATTTTCTATGCCATCTTTCTTACAAACTGAAGGGAAAAAGATCTCTCTAGGTCTTGACCTTCAGGGTGGTTTGCACATGCGATTAGGTGTGCAAGTTGATGAAGCTGTCCAAACAAAGATCAAATCTATCACATCATCAGTAAAATACTTTACAGATGAAGAAGATGTGGTAATTGAAGATTTGACATTTGATGAAGAATCACTCTCTTTTATTGCCCTTGACCCGGATGAAGTGCCAAAGATAGATGAAATGTTGGCAAATATCAAAGGTCTAGATATCACTAAATCGGAAGATTTTACCTATAAGATCAAACTCCAACCAGCTGAAATTGAGCTAACTAAAGATTATGCAGTAACTCAAGCAGTTGAAACAATCAGAAACAGACTAGATCAATTTGGTTTGGCTGAACCATCAGTTGTACGTCAGGGAGCTACTGATATCGTTGTAGAATTACCAGGGATCAAATCAGCTGAAGAAGAAAAACAAGCTAGAGAATTGATCTCAAAACCAGCGAATCTTGAAATGATGGCTGTTGATGAAGAACGTGCTGATCAAGTCTATTCTATGAGTGAAGCACGAGCGGCACAATATGGTGATGTGATCGTAGAAAGCGTTGATGGTCCAGAAATAAAATATTTATTAAAAGAGATCCCAATATTAGACGGTTCTCAGATCATTGATGCAAAAGTTGCATTTGATCAATCAAATCAACCAATTATTAACTTTACATTGAACTCAATTGGTGGAAAGATTTTTGGAGATTTTTCTGGTGCAAGTGTTGGTAAAAGAATGGCAATTGTTCTGGATGGAAAAGTTTATTCTGCACCTGTAATTCGAGAAAGAATTGGTGGAGGAAGCGGTCAGATCTCTGGTGGATTTACAATGGCTGAAGCTGGAAATGTTGCAATCGCTTTAAGAAGTGGAGCCTTACCAGCGAGTGTAAAAGTTCTTGAAAAAAGATCAGTAGGTCCTAGTTTGGGAGCTGATTCTATTCAAGCATCAATGATCGCTTTGATCTCTGGTTTTGTTTTAGTCATCATCTTTATGATCGTTTATTACGGAATTGCAGGAATCGTTTCAAATATTGCACTGGTGATGAACATCTTTATTATTATTGCAGTAATGGCAATGTTTGGTGCAACATTGACTTTACCAGGTATGGCAGGGATCGTACTAACTGTTGGTATGGCCGTGGACGCCAATGTTATCATCACAGAAAGAATTAGAGAATTATTAAAA
>JBNLDA010000087.1:0-8830 GCA_050304095.1 Arcobacteraceae bacterium
AGCTAAAGATGAGCTTGCAGAAAGTGGTTGTCTCCATTGATGGGCTATGTTTCCTATCATTGACCCCAATGATGCCATTTTTTCTGAATGGATCAATTGTGATTCCATATTTTTAATATTAGTAATATCAATAAATGAAACAACAAAATCTTGCCCATCAATGATATTATTCGGATTAAATTCAACATAAAAAATATGCGTTTCACCTTGCGCGCTTACCATTTTTACAATATTGTCTTTTTTGTAATTGCTTCGTATATATTCAAACCAATTTTGACCATTCATCACTTTTTGAATAAAGTTTTTTCCAATTTCCTTTTCAAAAAAATCACAAATGCAGTCATTCTCTTTTTTAAACTCTTCCAAGTCGTTATATCCAAAAAACTGAAGCATACTTTTATTAGAGGCTTTTAAGTATTCTCCATCAGTGATGATAATAAATGATTTCTGAGAATCAAGAACAATTTGATTTTTCTCTAGCTCTTTTTGTATACTAATTCTCGAATTTATTTCCCTATAGGCAAAAACCAATATTAAAGCTAAAATTAATCCAACTATAACCATTAACTCTTGAAATTCAGTGAGCCTATTTTGAATAAATTGATCATCTGTTGAAATATTTATACTTCCAATCACATCTCCATTCAATTTGTTGATAAATGGGATAATTACTGTAAGTTCTTCTACTTCATCAAAGTGAACTATAAAAGGAACGCCTTGTTCTAATTTTTGTGCAATGTACTTGAATTTTTTATTGTCTTTTCTTTCAGCAACAATCACTTTATTGAGCTTATCAAGTTTATTGACTACTAATTTATCAAAATAGAAGCCCTCAATTGGACTTTCAATATAATTACTTAATTCAGAAGCAAAAACTTTTTTATCCACTAAATTCTTTTTCAAAAGAAAATTGACTCTTTTCACTTTAAAATCATTAAAATAGTAATCCATGAATGCATAGATATCAAACGATACCTCTACACTTCCAATATGATTAGCATTTTGTTCAAATAATGGATAAACATGTCTAAATCCATTATAGATACGCCCCTCTTCAAATCCATGAAACTGTCGTAAATATTTATTAACATAATCTACACTTTGTCTCACACCTGCAAGTGAATCCCCAAATTTATTTGGCTTATGCATTCGTAAAAAACTTGTTGAATCAGGAAGATGAAAATGTATTTGACGTATATTGTATTTAGTTTTCAGATATTCATATTTTTTTTCTAATAAATTATACAACTCCTCTCTTTTTCTTTCAACTAAAAGTTTTTTTATAACATCATTATTGATATCATCATAAAAAATCAAATCAGCAATATCTTTATTTCTATTCACAATTGAATTATATTCAAGTAAGGTTTGTTGCATAGTATCTTGCTTATAAATATCGATATCATTTTTGTATTTTGAATTTACAAAAAGAAAAATCACAGCAAACAATACAATATAGATGAATATCAATAAAACAACCAAATTTAACTTATCATTTTCGACAAATAAACTCAGTTTAGCTGAATCAATGATATATATACTTATTACGAACATAAATAAAGCAAAAAGAAAATAAAGATTATAAATATACTCTATTTCAGATATCTCACTCATGTTGATATCATTTAATGATTGCATTAAGATAAAATGACCCATTATTTTGCCATTAATATCATTGATCCCATAATAGGAAACTAAATAATCTATATCTTTATCTAAATAATAATTGGTAGTTTGTAAAGTCTCTAGGTATTTGTCAATACCATGATACTTTAAATGTTTCATCAATTGAACATTTGCATCAAGATTTGCAACAAAATATTGATCCAAAAATGTTTTAGTAAAAGGCTTTGTTAATTGTTGTTTGTATTTCTTATCTGCAAGGATAATTGATTCTACCCCTTTTTCTTTTAATTTATTTGCAATAGAATTAAAGTGGGTAATAACTTCTATAATTCCTATAAATTCCTTTGTTTCAGGATTATATACAGGGCTCATTGATTTAAAAGTCATGTCAAATCTTCCAACACTAATACTATTGATCTGTTTAGGTTCTTGAAACATTTTTTGAATATCTACTCTCACATTTGAGATTGCGTCATTTTTAAATTCTGTCCAACTTCTTTGTATTGAGTGTCCCTCTTTATCAATCAATTGGAACCATACATTTTTAAAATCGGTACTTTGTCTTAATTTAGTAGAATAGTCATCAAGATGAAGTTTAGTAAGATCATTTCTGTTTTTTAGGGCATTGATTATACTTTCACTATTAGATAGACCTAGAGCAATGGTTGCAGTAGTATTTTGTTTTTCTCTAATAAGGGTTTTGAGGTAAACTTCTATTTCATCAACACTTTTTAAAAATGTTGTGTTTTTAAAAGCGTCTATCTCTTTATTTTTAGAATAAAAAATCAAAAAAATAGTAAATAAAAAAACGACGACAAGTATAATATTGACTAAAAGATTAATCTTTTTTTTATGTCCCACCATTATTTCCTACATATTTACAATTATGATAACGTACATTCACTGAATTTTGTATACTAATATATTATATATTATAATGCGTCAATGAAAAATTATATTATAGCACTATTTGTTACAATTGTTATACATTTGTTACTATTAATCAGTATTGAAATTAATGAGGTAAAAACAAATCCTCCTAAAAAATCAAATCCTCCAAGCAATATAAAATATGTACGTTTGATGCAACCTCAAGCACCTCAAACACCAATAATAAAACAAGAACCAAAAAAAATAGTCAAAAAAGAAAATAAACCAGTCATAAAACCAAAAAAGAAAGAATATAAAAAAGTACCAGAGAAAATTAAAAAAGTGCCTAAAAGAACAATTGAAAAAAAAGAGGTTGTAAAACAAGAAGAAAAAGAGCAAGAGAGCGTTAAACCACAGCAACCATCTTCACCCCTTGAATCAATGTTAGCATATCAAAGACCAAAACCTAAAGATAAATTAACGCAAAGCTATTTAAATCTCTATGGAGATGAGTATGATACGTTTACCAAAGAGCAAAAAAAATATCTTGATGATAATCTAAAAAATATAGGTCTAATTACTCAAAGATATTTAGAATATCCACGCATTGCTATACGTACACGACAACAAGGAACAAATGTAGTTGAATTTTTTCTGCATCCAAATGGTGATATTACTGATCTAAAGCTAATTTCACCTAAACGTTACACAAGTTTGGATGAAAACTCCATTCATACAATTCAAATAGCCTATAAAGATTACCCAAGACCCAAAGAAAAAACTAAAATTAGAATTTACGTATCATATTATCTACGCTAAGGTATCCATATCAATATGAGCAATTTGAGAATTAATTGAATGAAGAAATCTTAAAAGTTCAACACTATTGCTTGAACGTATTAACATCTCATAACGATATTTATTGGCTATTTTAAATACACTACTTTCACCACTGCCAATTAACTCAATATCGTTGAAATTTTCTTTCAAATGATGTACATACTGATTCATTTCATCTTGAGCTTTGAGTCCATTAGTATGAGAAAAAACAATTTTAGCTAGCCTTTTATAAGGGGGATAAAGTCCTTGACGAAACTGTAATTCATCTTTTAAAAATTGTTCATAATCTACTTCATTGATATAATAGTCAAAGAATTCTTCATTAGACGTTTGTATGATCACTTCTCCCAAGCCACTTCGTCCACTTCGACCAGCAGTTTGTACCAATAACGAAAGCGCTTTTTCTCTTGCTTTATAACTTTCCATATTGATCATGGCGTCAATTCCAAGAATTACCGCTAGGGTCACATTATGATAATCATGCCCTTTACTCAACATTTGAGTTCCTACCAAAATATCGATTTGTTTGTCATTGAATCGTTGTAACAGTTCGCGTAATTGCTTGTCAGTTTTAATAGCATCCCTATCAAACTTTTCTATGATTTTATCGGGAAAGTGTTCTAGAAGTTCTTCTTGCACTTGTGCCGTACCCATTCGGAAATTTGAAATAATTCCCGTTTTACAATTTGGACATTGATCGGGAATTCTTTGAGTATAATTGCAATAATGACACTTTAAAGCTCGTTTGTCCCTATGTAAACTCATAGCCACTGAACAAAATGGACACTCCACTGCTTTTCCACAATCAAAACATATTTGGTATTTATAATTAGCTCTAGTTGGTAAAAAAACGATCACTTGTTCATTTTGCTGTAATTTATTGGCAATAGTTTGCAAGATGACATTGCTTAAATGTTCGCTCGTTGGATCATAAAGATACTGTAACTTTGAGTCATGAAATGTTTTATTCAAACGAAAATAAGGAATTTTTTCAAATGAACTACTTGAAGGAGTTGCACTTCCTAAAATTACTTGTGTATCAAATTTCTTTCCATAATAAAGCGCTAGATCTTTTGCATGGTATCGAGGTTTCTGGTCACTTTTATATGAATCATCATGCTCCTCGTCCACAACAATGATTTGTAGGTCATTAAATGGTAAAAAGAGTGCAGATCGTGCTCCAGCCACCATTTGAATTGATCCATTTTGAATCCCTTTTACAATCGCTTCTTTTTTCTTTTTTGATACTTTAGAATGCCATATAGCAACACTTTTACCAAAGACTTTTTCAAGTCTTGTTTGCATTTGAGGTGTTAGTGAAATCTCTGGCATTAAAAGTAATGCTTGGGAATTATTATTAAGATGCTTTTCGATTGCTTGAATATATATTTCAGTCTTTCCACTTCCCGTATTAGCAAAAAGAAGTGATTGTTTATTTTTTTGAGTAAATTCCAAAGCCTCTTGTTGTTTGGAAGAGAGTTCAATATTGGTATGAAAGTCATTTTGATGACTTGTATATTCAATCCCCTTTTCTTTTGGTACAAATAAACCTAAAGCCTCACCCAATGAACATACATAATATTGAGAGATGAATTGTGCAAAAGTTCTTGTTTTATCATCGAAAAAAAATGGTGTTACTTCATCTATAGATGTACACTTAAATGATGGCTTTTCAACCATTTTAAAAACCATTGCTATTTGTGGAGCTTTTCTATTTCTTAACTTTACTTGACACAATTGCCCGATTTCAATTGTTTCAAGAGATTCAAATGTCAGTGGCTCAAGAGGAGATTTTAATAATACTACTTCATAATAATTCATTGATTTAAACTCACACACCAGTCTTGATCCATATCACATTCAAATTTTTTATTTGAAAAATCATATTCAAAAACACCATACGTACTCTCATCAATTTTCACTTGATAGGTATTATTGGCAGTTTTTATCCAAGATCCTTGATGATCATCTTTTGAAATGATCGACATATCATTATTTAAAACCTTTGTGAATAGTTTCTGATCATCACTATTAAGTGAAGCATCATCTAAACTATACAGATCAAACTCCTCTTGCATCAATATCTTTTTATTTTCATATTTAGCTATATGACTTCGTATAAAAGCTAGATCGCTTCTGATTTTTACTACAACTGAACTATTGACTGAATCATTTAATTTAATAAAGGCAAATGATGAGATAATAGAAATCATTAATACTACAAAGATCATTTCCATTAATGAAAAAGCTTTGAATTTCATATGTTTACTTTAAAGGAGGAAGTTTATTGCTAATATCTTCAAGCTCTTGTTTAAGTTTAAGTAATTCGTTTGATTTAAGTACATATGCACTTAAAAGCTCTTTTGTTGAGTGATTTTTCTCTTTTGTTAAAAATTTAACAAGTTCTTTTTCTAAAGCAGGTGATACTTCAAAAGAATATGCAAGATTGTCTATATAAAATACTATTTCGTTATTCAAAATCTTCCTTTGATTCTTTAAATCGTTTGGAATTTAAAGTTAAGGCTCTATCAATATTTAAAAGCATATCTTGACTTGTTCGTTGAATTTCATCATTATTGTTTTTAAGATCATCAATTTCTAATCTTAAAGCATCATTTTCATATTTTAATACTTCATAATCATGTATAAGTTGCTCAATTTGAGCATTTAATTTTTCAACGATATTCATGGCTTGATTTTACCAAAATTATTTTAAAAAAGAGGTTTTTTATAAAGTTAGAATAATAGATGGGGAAACCCATCTATTATTAACCTACCATTGCAGAAAGTTCTTCTTGACTCACTTCATTGAAGTTTAGATATTTATAAACATTGTCTGTCATATCTGGTTTGATTTTATTTGGAACTATTTCCATATACTCTGCTGCTGTTGGTAATTTACCTTTAAGTGCAACAACGGCTGCAAGCTCAGCAGATCCTAAATATACTTGAGAACCTTTTCCAAGTCTGTTATCAAAGTTTCTAGTACTTGTACTAAATACATATGCATTTTGTGCAACACTTGCTTGGTTACCCATACATAAACTACATCCAGGGATCTCTGTTCGTGCTCCTGCCATTCCAAATACTGAATAGTATCCCTCTTCAGTTAATTGTTTTTCATCCATTTTTGTTGGAGGACATACCCAAAGTTTTGATGGCACTGCACCCTCACCTCTTAATACTTCTCCAAGAGCTCTAAATAATCCAATGTTTGTCATACAAGAACCAACGAATACTTCATCAATCTCAGTTCTTAGACCTTGTTCATGAATCTCTGTTAATGTTTTAACATCATCTGGATCGTTTGGACACGCTAAAATTGGCTCAGTGATTTCGTTCATATCGATTTCAATTACAGCTGCATACTCTGCATCTGCATCTGCTTCTAATAATTCACCGTTTTCTAGCCAATCTTTCATTTTATCTCTTCTTCTAGCTAAAGTTGTAGCATCTTCGTAACCTTGTTTAATTAACTCATCAATAAGAACGATATTTGATTTTAAATACTCTTCAATTGGAGCTCTATTTAATTTAACTGTACATGCTGCAGCACTTCTTTCAGCTGATGCATCAGATAATTCGAATGCTTGCTCACATTTAAGATCTTCAAGTCCTTCAATTTCAAGAACTCGTCCAGCAAAGATATTTTTCTTCCCTTTTTTCTCAACAGTTAATAGACCATCTTTAATTGCTTGATATGGAATTGCATTAACCATATCTCTTAATGTGATACCTGGTTGCATTTCCCCTTTAAATCTAACTAATACTGATTCTGGCATAGTTAATGGCATCATACCAGTAACACCAGCAAATGCTACAAGACCAGATCCAGCTGGAAATGAAATACCAATTGGGAATCTTGTATGTGAATCTCCACCTGTACCAACAGTATCAGGTAAACATAATCTATTTAACCAAGAGTGGATAACTCCATCACCTGGTCTAAGGATAAATCCTTTTCTGCTTGTCCAGAATTCTGGTAATGTGTGTTGTAAATTGATATCTGCAGGTTTTGGATATGCTGCAGTGTGACAGAATGATTGCATTGTCATATCTGCTCCAAAACTAAGTGCAGCAAGTTCTTTAATCTCATCTCTAGTCATTGGTCCAGTTGTATCTTGTGATCCTACAGTTGTAGCGATTGGTTCACAGTAAACACCTGGTTTAACACCTTCAAGTCCACAAGCTTTTCCAACCATTTTTTGTGCTAAAGTGAATCCTTTACCATTATCTGCTGGTTGCGAAGGAGCCAAGAATAGATCTGAAGCTCCCAATCCTAATGCTTCTCTAGCTTTAGCTGTAAGTCCTTTACCAATGATTAGTGGAATTCTTCCTCCCGCTCTCATTTCATCTGGTAACGTATTTGGAGAGATTTCAAATGTTGAAACAACATTTCCATTTTTAATAATTTCACCAGCAAATGGTTTGATTGTGATTACATCACCAGTTTCAAGTTCATCAACTGGTGCTTGAATTGGTAAACATCCTGAATCTTCAGCAGTGTTAAAAAAGATTGGAGCAATGATTGAACCAATAACAACTCCACCTGTTCTTTTGTTTGGAATACCTGGAATATCTTGACCCATATGCCATTGTACAGAGTTGATCCCTGACTTTCTAGATGATCCTGTACCAACAACATCACCAACATACGCTAATGGGTGCCCTTTTTCTTTTAAAGATGCCATTGTTTCAAGTGGATTTTCCATTCTTGAACCAAGCATAGAGTTTGCGTGCAATGGAATATCAGCTCTTGTAAACGCTTCTGATGCTGGTGAAAGATCATCAGTATTTGTTTCACCTGGGATTTTATAAACTGTTACAGTGATCTCTTCATCAAGTGCAGGTTTATTTGTAAACCATTCACCATTTGCCCAAGACTCTACGATCTCTTTTGCTTTTGCATTCCCTTGATCCATCATTGCTTTTACATCATTGAATGAATCATATACTAAAATAGTATTTTTTAACTCTTCAGCTGCTGTTTCAGCTACATCCCCACCAAGTTTTAATGCTTCAATAAGTGGAGCAACATTGAATCCACCTAACATTTTTCCTAAGATTTTACATGCTTTTACTGCATCGATTGCATCACAAGATGTGTTTCCTTGTACAATATCATTTAAGAATGCTGCTTTAACATATGCCGCATCATCAACACCAGCTGGAATTTTGTTTTCAAACATATCCATTGCATACTCAGTTTCTGCAATTGGGCTTTGTTTCAATAATTCAACAAGTTGCGCTGTTTGTTCAGCTGTTAATGGTAATGGCGGAACACCAAGTGCCGCTCTTTCTTCAGTGTGTGCTTTGTAGCTTTCAATTAAACTCATAAGATGAATCTCCTAATTTAAAGTTTTATAAGGAGATTCTAACAAAATGTTACAAAAAGAAATTTGATATAGTAAAATCTTTTAATTCTTTATTCTAACATGGGAATTTTCGTTACAAATTATCCCTATCCTATTCGCTTAAAGAGATAAGATATAAC
>JBNLDA010000088.1:0-8779 GCA_050304095.1 Arcobacteraceae bacterium
ATTATCTACACTAGTTCCAAAGGTTATCTCTGGAGGTTTGATCAATGATCCAATAGGAGAATTTTTATACTCGCTAATAAGTTGTAACTCATTTTCTTTAATTGTTACTTTATTATTGAGTTGATATGCTAATTCTTTTGTTTTTAAAATATTCGAATTAGATATCTTTTTCAATTGTATTTGAATATCAGCTAGTTCAGCTTCAATAGCTCTATAGGCTTTGTAGTTACTATATCTTTTCAACCAAATATTATCAGTTAATTTTGATTCAATATCTTGTAAATCGAGCCTTAATTCAATAAGTTTTCTATCTCGATTCTCTTTTTCTTCTTGTTCTTGTTGAGCTTGTTGCTCTTTTTCAATGATCGCTTGTGCTTTTTGTTCTTGAACCGCAACTTTTTGTTTAATAGCTTCTGAAACTTCATTTGCTTGAAGTGTAAATCCAATAAAAAAAGAGATAAATAAAGATATCAAAAGTTTCAAGCTGTATATCCTTGAAGAGTTTTAATTACATCTTCTTTTGCAATTGCATCACTCATAACGCAATCACCAATCCCTTTAGGTAAAATAAATTTAATCTTATCATCAAGAGATTTTTTGTCTAAGAAAAAATGGTCATAAAATGATTCAACATCTTGAATTGTATAAGTTGTAGGGATACCATAACTTTCCAACAATACTTTAACCCTATTAGCTTCATCTTGATCCATTAGACCAATTCTCACTGCAAGATCATTTGCCATACACATTCCAATACCCACAGCTTCACCATGCAAATAGGTTTTATAAGCTGTTTCATTTTCAATAACATGCCCAAAAGTATGTCCATAATTCAGTGCTGCTCTCAATCCTCTTTCACGCTCATCTTGAGAAACTACCCAAGCTTTTGTTTGAACAGATTTTCCAATAGCAGTAACGATATTTTCATCAGTATCTAAACGATTATTCTCTAGCCATTGAAAGAAATCTTGATTGAATGTCACTGCCATTTTAATAATCTCAGCAACACCAGCTCCAAATTCTCTTTTTGGTAATGTAGTTAAGAAATATGGATCAATATATACGGCATTTGGTTGCCAAAATGCTCCAATAAGGTTTTTCCCGAATTTATTGTTTACACCAGTTTTCCCACCAACACTTGCATCAACTTGAGATAAAAGTGTTGTTGGAACTTGAATAAAATCAATCCCTCTTTGATAAATCGAAGCTGCAAATCCAGTCATATCACCAATGACTCCACCACCAAATGCAATAAGTAGAGATTTTCTATCAAGTTTTTGTTCAAAACAATGCGTTAAGATCAAATCTATCGTATCCATGTTTTTATACTCTTCCCCATCAGGAATCGTTACAATTGAGAGTTGTTTCGCATTAATTTTTGATTGAAGATAATCTAAGTGATAACCACTTACTGTTGGATTGGTTACAATCACTACTTTTGTATCAAAACTGATATTTTCTAATTGTTGAATGTAAATATTATAATCGTTGTCGTTTGGTAATTGAATTTGAACCGTCATTAAGCACCTAAATTATGTGAATATCAATTATTATACAAAATAATTACTAATGACTATCTAATAATTTTTGCTTTTTTATTGTTTATACGTATAATTTTTGATGATTTATTTTGTGAAAAACCTCTATGGTCTTCAACTATCACATCACTATTCTCAACTGCAAAATCTAAACAAAATTCTTTTTGGGTCATATTAGCTGAAGTTGAATAGATTTTTTGAAATCTTTTCACAAAATCATGATGTGGATCATTTTTGTCCACAACCCGAAATGCTTGACCATTTGGATAGATAAATGTAGAATTTTTACTTCTTCGAACCATTTTCTTAAAATTTTGAGGAATTCGTGTATTTTGTTTTAATGTTGCAAAAGAATCAACAACTTGAAGAGTTTTTTTAGAATAAGGACGTTGTTTTATATTTGCGAGTTTTTTATCATCAAGTGATAAAAAACCCACAGTTGTATCTGTTTGTACTAAATAGACACTATTCTCATGCATTTAAGAAATCTTGGATTGATTTTGGTAACAATCCTTCTTTGTTTGTTTGTGCTTTGATTGCTTGAATTGAAGCTAAAGCTCCTGCAACTGTTGTTACATAAGGAACATTCATTCTTAAAACTGTTCGACGAATTGCAATACCATCATCTTTACTAGACACTTTTTCATCACTAGTGTTAATTGCAAGTACGATCTCATCATTTGTCAATGAATCAGTAATATTAGGTCTACCTTCACTTACTTTAAGAACTTTTTCACACTCAATTCCAGCATCTTTTAGTGTTTGGTATGTACCACCTGTTGCTACCATAGTGAATCCAAGCTCAATCAAACCTTGCGAGATTTGTGCGGCAAATGGTTTATCCAAATCTGCAAGAGAGATAAATACTTTACCACCATTTTCTGGTAAGTGGTTTTTCGCTGCACATTGAGATTTTGCAAATGCTGTACCAAAATCTGCACTAATACCCATAACTTCACCCGTAGATTTCATCTCTGGACTTAGAATCAAGTCTGCTCCACTAAGTTTATTGAATGGGAATACCGCTTCTTTGACTGCAACATGGTTTTTCAATTTCGGTTTTAATACCCCATTATCTTCAGTTACAATATCTTTGTCATATACTTTTAGTGCATCTCTAAGAGACTCACCCCACATAACTCTTGTAGCAACCTTAGCTAAAGGCATTCCAGTAGCTTTTGATACAAATGGTACCGTTCTAGAAGCTCTTGGATTTACTTCGATCAAATAAATTTGGTCTTGGTGAATTGCATATTGTGTATTCATCAAACCTTTTACACCAAGATTCAATGCCATTTTTTTCGTTTTTTCTTCCACTTCTTTGATAAGATCATCACTTAAGCTTACTGGTGGTAATGAACAAGCACTATCCCCTGAGTGAACTCCAGCTTCTTCAATGTGCTGCATGATTCCACCAATGTAAACATCATTTCCATCTGTGATACAATCTACATCAAGTTCTATTGCTCTATCTAAAAATTTATCAATCAATACTGGGGCATCGTTTGATACAGATACTGCTTCATCCATATATTGTTTTAATTCTGCAGTTGTATAAACAATTCTCATTCCTCGTCCACCAAGAACAAATGATGGTCTAACCAATACTGGATATCCAATTCTTTCAGCAATAGCAATTGCTTGTTCAACTTCTACTGCAGTTCCATTTTCTGGTTGCAATAACCCTGCTTTTTCAACAAATGTAGAGAATTTTTCTCTATCTTCAGCTAAATCAATAACTTGTGCCGTTGTTCCAATGATCTTTGCTCCAATTTTGTCTAAAGCATTTGCTAATTTTAATGGCGTTTGTCCACCAAAGTGTACGATTACTCCATCTGGTTGTTCAGTTTCGACAACACTTCTAACATGTTCAAAATCGATTGGTTCAAAATATAAAATATCTGACGTATCATAATCTGTAGATACTGTTTCAGGGTTACAGTTATACATAATTGTTTCTACACCCATCTCGTTTAATGCAAAACTTGCATGTACACAACAGTAATCAAACTCGATCCCTTGACCAATTCTATTTGGTCCACCACCAATAATCATTACTTTTTTCTTACCAGATTCTTTTCTTGGTTGTTGTGGTAACTTAGTGATGTTAGTAGTTGAATATAAATATGGCGTTAATGCTTGGAATTCTGCCGCACATGTATCAACTTCATTATATTCAAAATTGATATCTAGAGCTTTTCTTGCATTATAGATTGCTTCTTCATTGCTATTGATTAATTTTGCAATCATTGCATCACTAAATCCAAATGTTTTTGCTTTTCGCAAATTGATTTCATCAGTTAAAAGAGATTGTCCAGCTTCTTTAATACTATTTTCCATATTATAGATTTCTCTAAATTGCGTTAAGAACCATGGATCAATCTTTGAAAGTTCAAATATCTCTTCGTTTGTTAGACCTTCTCTAAGCCCTTGCATTAAATATCTATATCTATCTGCATTTGGTCTTCTAATTTCTTTTTTGATTAGGTCTAGATCACCTTTTATTGGGTCAAATCCAACAAGACCAGTTTCAAGTGAACATAATGCTTTTTGGAATGACTCTTTAAATGTTCTTCCCATACTCATAACTTCACCAACAGATTTCATACCAGTTGTTAATGTTGAATCTGCCATTGGGAATTTTTCAAAAGTAAATCGAGGAATTTTTGTTACTACATAATCAATTACTGGTTCAAATGAAGCTGCAGTTCCTGTGATATCATTAGTAATTTCATCTAGAGTAAATCCAACAGCCAACAATGTAGCCACTTTTGCGATTGGATAACCAGTTGCTTTAGATGCAAGTGCAGATGATCGTGAAACTCTTGGGTTCATTTCAATAACAATCATTCTTCCTGTTTTCGGATCAATTGAGAACTGTACATTTGATCCACCAGTATCAACACCAATCTCTCTAAGAATTGCGAAAGAAGCATTTCTCATATTTTGGTATTCTTTGTCTGTAAGTGTAAGTGCAGGTGCAACCGTGATCGAGTCTCCAGTATGCACACCCATTGGATCGACATTTTCAATTGAACATACGATAATACAGTTATCTTTGCTATCTCGGATAACTTCCATTTCATATTCTTTCCAACCAAGCATTGATTCCATAATCTCAATCTCATTGATTGGAGAGGCATCAATTCCCTCTTTTGCTAGTTTTTCGAACTCTTCCATATTGTATGCAACACCAGATCCACCACCTGCAAGGGTAAATGAAGCCCTTGAAATTACTGGAAAACCAATTTCTTTAGCAACTTTAATTGCTTCTTCAACTGTATAAGCATTAGCACTTTTTGGTAAATCCATACCAATTTTGATCATCGCTTCATTGAATAAGTGTCGATCTTCCCCTTTTTTAATTGCTGCTGGATCAGCTCCAAGGAACTTAACACCCTCTAGCATCCCTTTATCATACATACTAGTAGCAACATTTAGAGCAGTTTGTCCACCCATTGTTGGTAATATTGCGTCTATTTTTTCTTGCTTAATGATCTTTGAAACCATCTCTTCTGTGATAGGTTCGATATAAGTCTTATCAGCAAATTCAGGATCAGTCATAATAGTTGCAGGATTTGAATTGATCAAAACAACCCTATAACCTAACTCTTTTAATGTTTTTGTAGCTTGCGTTCCCGAATAGTCAAACTCACATGCTTGACCGATAATAATTGGACCAGAACCGATTAATAAAATAGATTTAATATCTTCTCTTTTTGGCATTAATTGTTTCCTCTTATGATAGTTGTAAAATTTGGACATTATAGCCAAATATCACTTAAGCACACCTCTAAAATTTACTCGATATAATATGAAACTAAGTGATTTTAGAATAAAATTTTTTTTATTATTAATAAGTAGATTTCAAAGGATAATGTATGCAAAAAATTTCTATAAGGTGGCAATATATTTTATTTGCATTAATATTACCATTAATTACAGTGAGTACCTTATTTACATTAAGTTCTTACCATTTTCAAAACAATATATCGATTCTTGATAATAGAATCGTAGCTATACAAGGTATTAACACCTTGCAATCAATTCAAAACAATCTTCAAATCATTAAATCTTTAGATAAAAAAGAAAATCTTTCAGCTGAAGAATTTAAAATTTTACGAAACCTTATCAAAACTACAAAATCTCAAATTGATCTTTTTAAAAATCATTTACAAATACACTCTAAAAAATATTCAAATATCATTGAAATGAACAATTTTTTACACTCTATTGAAGAGATACTGCAAAGTGCAACGAAATATCAAAAAATCAAATTGATACTACTTGAGTTTCCAGAACAAATGAATACTATTAGTAAAAATGCAAATTTGTTGATAGACAATCAATTTAGCACCAATATTGTCATTAATGCTATTATACAAAAGTTTCCAAAAGCCTTTGAACTTTCTTTTCAAAATAAAGCAAACGAAATAGATAAATTGTTTAATAAAGAAAACTACACCATTTTAAACATATCAATCAATATGAATTATGAAGCACTTGAAAAAAGCTATCAATATAATATTGATCAATTGAATTATATCCTCAATAATAGAATCAAAGAAAACAAGACCTACCAAAATATAGCAACTCTATTATTAATGTTAACATTACTCTACATAGCCTATGTATATATCAATCACTATAGTCAGAAAAAAAAGATTAAAGAATTAGAAGCACAAGTTAGAAAAAATTCAATTACAGACAAAATAACTAATCTCTATAGTCGAGATTATTTTGATGAGATAATCAATCGAAAACTCAATAGTGTCAAACGAGGTACACAATCACTAGCATTTGTTGTGATAAATCTAAACAATTTTAATAATTACACTAAAATTCATGGGTATCAAAAAAGTAATATAGTATTACAACTTATAGCTAAAATTCTACAAAATACATTAAATAGATCAGAAGATTACCTTTTTAGACTGGGTGATAAAGAGTTTGGATTATTATTGTCTAATATGGAATATCAAAAAACACTTGAGATCATACAAAAGCTACAAGAGAATATCATCAATGCTGAAATTGATTATGGACAAACACCAGATAATATTACAAAATTGACTACTTCAATCAGTATAGTGTATCTTGATAGTGGTGAAGAATTTGAAGAATTAGCTATATTTAGTGGAGCCTACAAAGCTTTAGCTACCACTAAAAACAATTTAAAAAATACAATTTGTATCTATGATCCAAAAAATAATGAAACTAAACTGGTAGAGCGAACTTCTGAATAGTATAGCTTCCCTCATCATCAAAAAAGCAATAATATAATTGATCTTTTTTAACGTTTAAACCCGCTAAATATCGTAAAGCTAAATTTGCTTGAAGTGAAGCAATGTTCATAACAATAGGAGCTGCAATGCCACCTGGCTTTCTATTAGTGATTTGAAATACAGATTCAAAACTAGCTTGTTCAAAAAAACAAACTTGCCCATGAAACTCTTCTACAGAACCATACAGCCAAGGAATATTTACCTCTTTACATTTTGAATTAATGAGTGCTCGTGTTGGAAGATTATCAGTCGCATCGATGATCAAGTCATAAGAAGATAGCTCCTTATTATTTGCAAAGAATTCAAAATCCCCATCAATAGCATCAATAGTAGTATAAGCACATCGTGAAACTAAAAGTTCTTTGAGCACTTCACATTTTTTCTTTCCATCATCACCAATTTTGAAACCAATTTGTCGATGGATATTATGTACACCCACTTCATCAAAATCAACTAAAGTGATGTGCCCTATTCCACTACTTCCTAAAGCAATTCCAAGTGAACAACCAAGCCCACCAGAACCAATAATTGCTATTTTTTTATCTTGTAATGATTGTTGAGTTTCTTCACCCCAAAGTTGGATTTGTCTATTGAAGTATTCTTGCATTATTGCTCTTTGCTTAGCTCTTCATATTGAAGTTTTGCCTCATCGAGCATTTTTTGAGCTTCTTGGATTTGTTGCATCCCTTCTTTATAAACTTTTACACTATTTTCAAGAGTAATATTAGGCTCTAAAAGTTTATCTAAAAGTTTTTTAGCTTCTTCGATTTTATTTTCAAAACTTTGAATCTCTTCTTGATTTTCTTCAGACATCATTTATCCCCTAAAATTTCTCTAATTTGATCTTCAAACTTTGGAACTTCAACTAAAAAAGCATCATGTCCATAATTACTATCGATCATTGTATAGGTACAAAGTTCTTCTTTCCCTAATTTACACATCGTTTCATATATCTCTTCCATCTCTTCTGGATAAAATAGAACATCACCTGAAAAACTGAATAAATGTAGCTGTGATTGTACTTTACTCAAAGCTTGTTCTAAATTATCTCCACCGCGAGCTGCATCAAAAATATTGATCGTTTTTATAATATATAGATAACTCAATGGATCAAAATTATAAGGGAAATTGTACCCATTATACTCTAGGTATCTTTCAACTTGGAATCGTCCAAAAAGCTCATATAGACCGTCTTGTTCTACATAATCTCGACCAAATTTTTTACTCATAGAATCTTTTGATAGATATGAAATATGTCCAGCCATTCTTCCAACAGCAAGTCCATTTAATCCTTTTTCTTTTATATCTTTTGGATCATAGTAACCATCTTTAAATTCTGGATCATTTTTAATTGCTTCTGCTGCTACCTTATTAAAGGCGATTGCCCAAGGTCTTGTATAAGCAGTGGTAGCCATCGGTACAACAATATCTGCAAATCGTGGATATTCTATAGCATAACAAAGTGCTTGCATTCCCCCCATACTTCCACCAATCACCGCTTTGACATGATATATTCCAAGTGAATCAAGTAAGATTTTTTGGGCTTTTACAATATCGCTGATCGTTAAAACTGGAAATTTGAATCTATATGGTTCATCACTAGGATATTTAGGACTCATAGGCCCTGTACTACCAAAACATGATCCAATATTGTTCATACAAATAACAAAATATTTATCTGTATCAACCGCTTTTTTTGGACCAATAAGCGCATCCCACCATCCAGCTTTTCTGTCACCTTCATAGGTTCCAGCTGCATGATGAGATCCTGTTAAAGCATGTGTGATAATAATCACATTTGATTTATCAGCATTGAGTTCTCCGTATGTTTCATAAGCCAATTCATATGGCTCAAGAATCCTACCACTTTCTAAATAAAGTGGATTGGTAAAACGCGCAATTTTAGTAGTAATCTTCACTCTAGTCAATAACCTTTTTCAATGCATCGATCAGATC
>JBNLDA010000089.1:0-8641 GCA_050304095.1 Arcobacteraceae bacterium
ATGGTATATGAAGTTGTTGACAACTCTATTGATGAAGCAATGGCAGGATTTTGTGATCTTATTAAAGTAACGATTACAAAAGAAAATAGAATCATTGTAACAGATAATGCTAGGGGTATTCCAACTGATATGCACCCTACAGAAAAAAAATCAGCTGCAACTGTAGCACTTACAGTTTTACATGCTGGTGGTAAGTTTGATAAAGATACTTATAAAGTTTCTGGTGGTCTTCACGGGGTTGGGGTATCTGTAGTTAATGCTTTATCAAGTGATCTTAGAATGACTATTCATAGAGGTGGAGAGATCCATTATCAAGAATTCTCAATAGGTATTCCTAAAGAAGATCTAAAAGTTATTGGTACTACAAAAAAAACAGGTACTACTATTGATTTTAAAGTTGATACAACTATTTTTGAAACAGATGATTATTCATTTGAGACACTTTCTAAAAGATTTAAAGAGATTGCTTATTTAAATCCAGTAATTACAATAGAACTATCTGATGAAAGAGTTGGTTTAAAAGAATCATATCACTTTGAAGGTGGTATTACTGAGTTCGTTCAAAGTTTAAATAAAGCTCAAGCTGTAACAGATGCTATTTCTTTTTCAGATAGAGTTGAAGATATGGAAGTAGATATAGCTTTATTATACAATGATACTTTTGTTGAAAAAACGCAAAGTTTTGTAAATAATATTAGAACGATTGATGGGGGAACTCATGAAGCTGGTTTTAAAGCTGGACTAACACGAGCTATTGTTAAATATGTTAATGAAAATGCAAATGCTAGAGAAAAAGATACAAAAATTACTGGTGATGATGTAAGAGAAGGACTATGTGCTATTATTTCTGTAAAAGTTCCAGAACCACAATTTGAAGGACAAACAAAAGGGAAACTTGGAAACTCTTACGTAAGACCAGTTTGCCAAAAGCTTACCAATGATATGTTAAGCAAATATTTTGAAGAAAATCCTACAAATGCTAAAGCAGTAATGGAAAAGGCTTTAATGGCTGCTCGAGGTAGAGAAGCAGCAAAAAAAGCAAGAGACTTAACACGTAAAAAAGATTCTATGAGTGTTGGAACACTTCCAGGGAAATTAGCAGATTGTCAAAGTAAAGATCCAGAAGTTTCTGAATTATATCTGGTGGAGGGAGACTCTGCAGGAGGTTCAGCAAAACAAGGTAGAGATAGAGGATATCAAGCAATTTTACCTTTAAAAGGTAAAATCCTAAATGTTGAAAAAGCAAGACTTGATAAGATTTTAAAATCTGATGAGATCAAAAATATGATCACAGCTCTTGGTTGCGGTATTGGTGAAGATTTCAATGAAGAAAAGATCAGATATCATAAGATTATTATTATGACCGATGCCGATGTTGATGGTAGCCATATTCAAACACTTCTTTTAACATTCTTCTTTAGATTCTTACGACCAATCGTAGACAAAGGATATTTATATATTGCTCAACCACCATTGTATAGATACAAAAAAGGGAAAAATGAGACATATTTGAAAGATAATACGGCGCTTTCTAATTTCTTGATTGAAAATGGTTTAGAGAATTTTGAATTTGAAGGTATGGGATATAATGACTTACTAGATATGTTCAAAATTGTTTCATCATATAGATCAATGTTAGAAAATCTAGAAAAAAGATATTCTTTAGTTTCAGTATTAAAACATTTAATTGAAAATTCTGATCTTATTAGTTTAGAATATAGCAAACTTTATGAAGAAGTGGCTAAATTCCTTAGTAGTAAGGGATATAATATTCTTAATAAGATTGTAAATGAAGAAAAAATTCACTTATTTGTACAAACAAATGAAGGATTAGAAGAGTTGTTAATTGATGATGAATTGTTCGCTAGCCCATATTTTAGTGAAGCAACTTATATCTTTAATAAACTACAAGAAAGAGATTTAACATTATTTGGTGGAAGAGATCTTATTGAGATTCTTGAAGAGATAGAAGGTATTGCTAAAAAAGGTGCTTATATCCAACGATACAAAGGTCTTGGGGAGATGAATCCAGAGCAATTATGGGAAACTACAATGATTCCAGAAGATCGAAGACTTTTAAAAGTAACGATTGATGATGCTGAAGTAGCTAGTGATACATTTACACTGTTTATGGGTGATGAAGTAGAACCAAGAAGAAAATATATTGAAGATCACGCAAAAGATGTTGAACATCTTGACGTATAAGGATTTGTTTTTATGAAATATGGTGAAAAAGAGATAAGAGAATTTGATATTAATGCAAAAGAGAACTTCTGGCCAAATCAACATGATAAAAACTATATCATAAATATAGAATTACCAGAATTCATGTGTTTATGTCCAAGAAGTGGATATCCAGATTTTGCAACGATCAAATTACAATATACTCCAAATAAAAAAGTGATTGAACTTAAAGCACTCAAACTTTATATCAATTCATTCATGTATCGATCAATCTCACATGAAAATTCAGCTAATGAGATATTTGATACATTGTATAAAAAATTAAAACCAAAATGGATGAAAGTCGTAGCAGATTATAATCCTAGAGGAAATGTACATACCGTTATTGAAATAGATAGCAAACATATGTAAAAAGGGGATACTTTTGGAAAGATTGGTCACTACAAATGAAGCTGCCAAACTACTTAATCTTTCTGTTCAAGGTATCCACTACAGAATAAAAAAAGGGCAGCTTCGATCTTTAAAAAAAGACAATCGTGTTTATGTTTATGTAAAAGAGGAACAAAACTCATCAAATCCAACACAAGAGATTTCTACACAAACTTCAAATTTTGAGCATAAAGAGATAATAGCACTTAAAAATGAACAGTTAGAAGATCTAAAAAAAGCAATGAAATGGATGAAAAAGCAATATAAAAGTGAAATTCATCGATTGGAAAAAAGCCAACAACAGATCATACAGGTGTTTAATAGAGAGATAGAGTTGTTACAACAAGCTTTTAATGAGATGCGTTCAATTTATAAAATCGAACATAAACATTCTATAAATTCTGAGGAAAAAACAATAGAATTTATTAGTATTGCTGAGTTTTTTGTATTGATGAAGAAACATTATCAATATAATAATGAGATTAAAAACCTCATATTAAAACGGATCAAAATGAATGATAAAAGATTCATTTATGATAATATCACTAAACAACTGCATATCATCAAATCTGATTTTTCAGATCTCTACTAATTTTCACAATTTTTTACATATACGTAACATATTTGTAGCAATAAAAAAAGCCTTTAAAAAAAAGATGATAGAATATCTGAGTTAATTTTTTTAAGGAGATGGAATGAAAAAATTCGTAAGTTTAATTGCTGCGACAAGTATTGTTGCAACAGTTGGTATGGCAAAAGAGGTAAAGATTGGTGTAGTATTACCAATGTCTGGACCAATTGGTGGATTTGGTCAGTATGCAAATAAAGGTTTAGAATTTGCAAATGAATTAAATCCAACATTGAAAAATGGTGATACTGTAAAATTGGTTTTATTGGACAATAAATCTGATAAAATTGAATCAGCCAATGCTGCATCAAAACTTATTTCGAGTGAAAAAGTTACAGCTATTATTGGAGCATTGACATCAACAAATACCATGGCACTCACAAAAATTGCTGAAGATGCACAAACGCCAGTGGTAGCTCCAGTGGCTACAAATCCACTTGTTACAAAAAGAAGAAATTTCATTAGTAGAGTTTGTTTTAATGACAACTTTCAAGGGGAAGTGGCTGCAAACTTTGCATTTAAAGACCTTGGATTGAAAAAAGCAGTAGTAATCACAGACGTTAAAAATGATTATTCTATTGGGATCTCTTCAGTATTTAAAAGAAAATTTGCAAAACTTGGTGGAGAAGTATTAACAACTGCTAAAATTAATCAAGGTGATACAGATTTTAAAGCTATGTTATCTAATATCAAAACATTAAATCCTGAAATCATTTTTATCCCTTTTTACTCTGCAGAAGTTGCATTAATTGCAAAACAAGCTACACAACTTGGAATAACTGCAAAATTTTTAGGAACTGATGGAATGGCTGGAGATAAAGTATTTTTTGAAGTTGGGAAAGATTCTGTTGAAGGATTCTATGGAACAAATCTTTATAGTGCAGATGCTCCAAAATCTACGGAATCTTCAAAAGAATTTGATACTAAATTTAGAGCAAAATATAACGAAGCTCCACACCCATTTGGTGTATTGTCAGCTGAATCATATAATGTAATTATAGCGGCTATGAATGCTTGTGAAGACCCTTCAAATTCTGTTTGTGTAAATAAAAATATTAGAGGAACTAAAAATTTCCAAGGAGTGTCAGGAGTAATTACTCTTGATGAAAATGGAGATGCGGTACGATCTGCAGTAATCGAAACGATCAAAGATGGTAAAGCAGTTTATTTACAAACGGTAAATCCTTAATACAAAAGTCCCTTGAATATTCAAGGGACACTTTTAATCAAATTTTTTATGGAATAGTATGGATTTTTACACATTTTTACAACAAGTGATCAATGGTATTAGCGTGGGGAGTATGTATGCTCTTATAGCTATTGGATATACAATGGTTTATGGAGTATTACGACTTATCAATTTTGCCCATGGTGAAATTATGATGGTTGGGGCATTTGCAGCCTATATGGTTTTGGATGGTTTTGGTTCAGGACTTTCTTTTGCAGTTTTAGTAGCAATTGCGATTGCTATTTTAACAGGGGTCTTAACAGATAAAATTGCTTATAAACCTTTAAGAGAAGCTCCAAGGATATCATTACTTATTACCGCGATTGGGGTGAGCTTTTTTCTTCAAAATGCAATCAATGTTTTTATAGGTGGAACCGCTAAATCATTTCCTGTACCACTCTTTTTTGATCAATTAATTGAATTGGGAACAATTACTTTCACTCCAACAGTGATCATTGTTCCGGTGATTACTTTGATATTATTGATGATATTGTTGTATGTATTGTATAAAACAAAATATGGAATGGCAATTCGAGCTTTGGCTTTTGACATAAAAACAGTTTCACTAATGGGAGTAGATTCAAACAAGATCATTATGTTAGTGTTTGTGATTGGTTCAACTTTGGCTGCAGTAGGTGGAATATTTTGGGCACTATCTTATCCAATCATTACTCCGTATATGGGAATTATGATTGGTCTTAAAGCTTTTGCTGCAGCCGTTCTTGGTGGAATAGGTAGTGTTGGTGGAGCAGTGATTGGTGGATTTATTCTAGGATTCACCGAAGTGATGTTCGTTGCATTTTATCCTGAACTTGGTGGCTATAAAGATGCTATTGCCTTTGTATTCTTGATTCTAGTATTATTGTTTAAACCAACAGGAATCATGGGAATCAATTTTGAAAAGAGTAGGTTTTAATATGCGAAAAATTAATATTAATCTTATAGTTTTTACTCTTTTGGGAATTGGTTTTATTACATTTGCTCAAAACAACTTTGATGAATATTCTTTGCGAATAGCAAATAACATTGCCATATTTATAATACTAGCAGTTTCCTATAACCTAATCAATGGAGTGACTGGACAATTTTCATTAGAACCAAATGGATTTGTAGCAATTGGAGCTTATGTAACAGCACTTTGTTTACTTGATGAAGATATGAAATGGGAATTATTCCAATTAGAAGATCCTAGTCCATTTATCCTTGCAATGCAAACTGATCTGATCCCAGCACTTCTATTATCAGGAATCGCTGCAGCAGTTGTAGCCATCATGTTGGCATTTCCAGTATTTAGAGTAAGAGGAGATTATTTAGCAATTGTAACGCTTGGTTTTGGATTTATCATTAAAGTAATAGCTATTAATTCTCCAAGTGTAACGAATGGAGCAATTGGATTAAATGAGATTCCATCATTAACAAATCTATATTGGACAGGGGGAATTGCTATTTTAACAGTAATTCTCATTTTAAATGTAGTATATTCAAAATATGGTCGGGCAATGAAAGCTGTAAGAGACGATGAAGATGCCGCTGCAGCTATTGGGATCAATACTATGAAGATCAAAACCTATGCTTTTAGTACATCGGCATTTTTTGAAGGAGTTGGAGGAGGATTGTTAGCAATTCTTTTAACAACTATTTCACCAGACCTATTTCAATTTTTCTTAACATTCCAATTATTGATTATCATTGTTTTAGGAGGCCTTGGATCAATGACAGGAGCTATTATAGGTACAGTCATCGTGATCGGTGGAAGTGAATGGTTACGCTTCCTTGATGCTCCATTAAGCATTATGGGATATGATCTTGGAGCACATCCAGGCTTGAGAATGGTGGTGTTTTCTATTATTCTTATTGTGGTTATGCTTTTTGCACGAGAAGGAATCATGGGGAAAAAAGAACTCACTGATTGGTTCAAAAGCAAAAGGAAACAATCATGATCCTAGAAATTAAAAATATTACTAAACAGTTTGGTGGGGTCACTGCTATTAATGATACTTCATTTCAAATCGAGAAAAACGAGATATATGGTTTGATTGGACCTAATGGTGCTGGAAAAACAACCATGTTTAATATCATTACGGGAAACTATAATCCAACTATGGGTGAAGTATGGCTTGATGGTAAAAATATCACTAATATGAAAAACTATAAGATCGTACGGGAAGGGATTGCTCGAACATTTCAAAATATTAGACTTTTTGGAAGTATGAGTGTGATGGACAATATTCTTATTGGCCTAGATCATGCAACTAAATATACTTATTTTGAATCGATGTTTCGGCTTCCTAGATTCTTTAGTGCAGAAAAGGAATCAAAAGCATATGCTATGAGTATTATGGAAAATTTAGGCTTGAGTGTTTTTAAAGATGAATTAGCTACTTCATTAAGTTATGGAAATCAGCGAAAAGTTGAGATTGCTAGGGCACTTGCAACCAAACCAAAACTACTACTTCTTGATGAACCAGCAGCTGGTATGAATCCACAAGAAACCAAAGAGTTAGCCAATCTTTTATTTAAAGTAAGAGATGAGTATGATCTCACTATTCTTTTAATTGAACATGATATGAAGTTTGTCAATCATTTATGCGAGCAAGTATTGGTGTTGGATTATGGGAAAACAATTTTTCAAGGGCATATTAAAGATGCAATTAAAGATGAAGAGGTAATTAAAGCCTATTTAGGAGATTTCAAACATGCTTAAAGTAAATGATCTATCAGTCTTTTATGGGCTAATAAAAGCAGTTAAAGGGATCGATTTTAAAGTCAAAGATGGTCAAATTGTTTCGCTCATTGGTTCAAATGGTGCTGGAAAAACCTCTACATTGGCTTCAATTGTATCTGATGTTAAAAAAAGTGGCGAAGTATTTTACGATGGATATAATATTTCAAAACATCCTACACATAAAGTGATCAAAGATGGAATTGCATTGGTTCCTGAAGGAAGAAGAGTATTTATTAATTTAACAGTTGAGGAAAATTTACGAATGGGTGCGTATAACAATGATGATCGATATGAAGAACTTCGAGATCATATGTACACTCTTTTCCCTAGGCTTGTAGATAAACGCTATCAATTAGCTGGAACAATGAGTGGTGGGGAGCAACAAATGTTGGCTATTGCAAGGGCTTTAATGAGCTCACCTAAACTTTTGATGCTGGATGAACCAAGTCTTGGTCTGGCTCCAAAAATCATTGGTGAACTCTTTGAAACAATAAAAAAACTTCGTGATGATGGTATTACCATTTTATTAGTAGAGCAAAATGCGTTTGCAGCACTTGAAATTAGTGATTATGCTTATGTTCTTGAAAATGGTGAGATTGTGATGCATGATATCGCTACAAATTTATTACAAAGTGATCAAATCCGAGAAAAATATCTCGGAGCTTGATCTCTTTTTATTATTTTCATTATTCCAATTATTATGATTTTTATATAAAAATTCTTTTTTTTCCAATTTATTACTAAATATAACCAGAATGTAACTTTTTAATTTATCAATTTAAGTCACTTTTCAATAATATAAATGTAGATAATTACATTTGGGATTATATAAAATGAAATTTTATAAATTTGTTTTTTTATTAATTTTTTTTCATTTTAGCTTTTTATATGCGACAGAATTAAAAATATCTAAAGATGTTGAGATATTTACTACAACAAAAAATTATAATTTAGAACATATTAAAAAATCGCAGTTTACTATTTTGTCAAAAGAACATATAAATTATGGTTTTAATTCAGATATCAAAGTATGGTTGAAGATTACTTTAGAAAATCTAGAAAATGAAGAAAAAAAGTTTGTATTAGAAATCAATAACCCTTTGATAGAACATATTTATTTGTATGATGATAATAAAATATATACCACTGGAATGTTACATATTGATGATGATAGGTGGTCAATAAATCCTTTTTTTACTTTGCAATTGAAAGAAAAAGAAAAAAAAGTTTACTATATAAATATTGTAAATACTACAACATCAGTACAATTTTCAATTTTGTTAAAAAGTAAAAAAGATTTTAAAAATTATGATCTACTAAAACAATTTTTAATTGTATTTTTTATTGGAGTTATTTTAGCTTTTATTGTTTATTCTTTTAGTCTTTTTATATATACGCAAGAAAAAAGCTATTTATATTATTGTATTTATATTTTCACACTACTATT
>JBNLDA010000090.1:0-8612 GCA_050304095.1 Arcobacteraceae bacterium
GCCTAGATATTTTATTAGTGGAGGATGAGCTAGCTATGAGATTAGAGTTTCAATCAACGTCAGTCATTTATTTATCTAGATGTAATGGTTAAAAATATGAATGTACTTATTGAGATGTACTTTTAATGGTGCACCAGTATCAAATTAGTGTAAATTAAATATCAAAATTATTAATTTATTAATGACATAATAAAAATTAATGACTGAGATTAAAGGAAACTTTAGATTCCTCCCAGGTATACTAGAAACACCGTAGCAAAACTCATTAAGTTTTTATAAAATTATTTTTTATTTATAAAGTTGATGTTGATATACATGATTGAGTAGATGAATAAATGAAAGTAGATCTAATTCTAAATCTTCATTGTGTGTAGTAAGTATCAATTTATTTTCTTTGTAAGTATATGTTTGTGCTAATTTATTTGGTTGGATAATGGCAACATTGTTTTTAATTCTTAATACATAGGTATCATTAAATTTCATAAAAGAGAGTTCTTGTTTTTTATCATTATAAATAGAGTGTCCCATAATTGGATATGCACCATCAATTCCAGCTAGATCAAGCACTGTAGCTAAAATATCTGGTTGAGAAGTGAGTCTTGAATATTTTTGAGCTTTAACATTTTCTCCTAAGATCAGTCCTGGTATTTGAAACATATTAATTGGTACTACATCATTGCCATAAACTCTCACATTATGATCTGCAACAATGGCGAAAATGGTATCCTTATAGTATGGCTGTTTTTTAGCTTTTTCAATAAATTTTCCAATAGCAAAATCTGCATATTTAATTGCATTTTCTACGCTATTTGGATTTTCTTTATCAAAAAGTTCTATTTTTTCTTTTGGAAATTCAAATGGTAAGTGATTTGAACTTGAAAAGATTACTGAAGCAAATTTTTTATTTTGTGCATAAAGATCTTTAAAATATTCATTAGCTTTATTTACCAAATCTTCATCACACACTCCCCATGTTCCTTTAAATGTTGTATTTTTAAAATCTTTTTCTTCTATTACTTTATTAAATCCATTACCTAAATACCAGCTTTTCATATTATCAAATCGAGCTTCTCCTCCATATATAAATGAAAGATCATAATCAAGTGGTTTTAAGAGTGTTGCAAGTGTGAAAAAATCTTTTTGTGATTTGTTTCTTTTAACGACTCCTTCACCAGGAATGGAAAAGTTACCCGAAGTTAGTCCAGCCAATCCTCTTACACTTCTTATACCATTAGAATAAAGTTTTTCAAATAAAATTCCTTCTTGTGATAGCTTATCTAAATTTGGTGTGATACCTTTGGTCCCTCCAAGAGCTCCGACAAATTGAGCTCCTAAACTTTCTTGGATAAATATCACGATATTTTTTGTTGTATTTGTTTTAAAGTGACTTGACTCATTTCTTGTTAAGACATATTTTGGATCGGTATTTGTTATGTTGAGTCTTTTTTGTACTCTTAATATGGCTTCATCAATGTCTATTTTTCCATAATCAGATTTTATTCCATCTGCATTGTGTTTTAATTGTGAATACAACGCATAGGATACACTATAAACTGAATTGAGGGTGATTTCATTTAAAAGTCTATTGGGTGAAAACATGGCATCAGAAATATTGGCTGGTCTATGACCAAGAGAAGATCGAATCCCTAAAAATAAAATGATCAATAACGGAATAAATATCAATAATCGTTTTATAAAATGGATATGACTAGTATCTAGATAGAGTTTTGAAAAATACCGTTGATATGATTTTGTAAAGAGTATAATGAGAACGGTACAAAATAGTACGATCAATAAATGAGAACTTAATATCATATTGATGATCTCTTTTGGATATATCAAGTATTCTAAAAACAAATAGTTAGGACGGGCATCAAATTGTTGCATAAAAGGATAGGTTGCAATTTCTATAAAGATTGTGACTATAAAAATGAATAGAAAATAGTATTTAAAAAAAGATTCTTTAATTTTTGAGAAATTATTAGGAATAAACGTAAGTATTAGTAATGGTATAATCAAAAATACGCATACAGTGATGGTATCCATTTTTAAACCATATAAAAAACTTAACCAAAGATTCGTATATTCTTGGGTATTGAGTCTGTCTAAATGTATCAAAAGTAAAACAGTTCTGCTCGTAAAGAAAAAGGCTATTAGTATCAGATAATATCGTAGTAATAAGTAAATTATATTCAAAAAAGTTCCTATATTTTTTGAAATAATAGGAAAAAAAGATGAATCTTTGATGACGCAATTATGAATTTTTATTCATAATTGGTAGTATTAATTATCTAGTGGTAAGGTGATAGTGAACTTTGCTCCAAAATATTCTTTATCATTGTAAGTAAATGCTTCATTTTCTACAGTGATATCCCCTCTCATTGTTTCAGTTATAATTTGATAGGTCATATGTAAACCTAGTCCTGTACCTTGAGATCGATGTTTAGTTGTAAAATAAGGTTCGAAAATCTTTGTAATATACTCTTCAGAAATTCCTCCTCCATTATCTTGAATACTAATTGTAACGTCTGATGTTTCCTTTTTTGTTGTAAGTTGTATAATTTTATCTTCGTCATTGAGGGATTGCATAGCATCTCTTGCATTATTAATGATATTGACCAATGATTGAGAAAGGGCATGAGGATAATTTGTAAGATCGATTGAATCATCAAAGTCTCTAATGATATTGAGATGATTTTGCTTAATCACCCCATCTTCTATTTTTAAACAATTGTTTATTTCTTCAGAGAGATTAAAAGTAACTTCTTCTGCATCATGTTGTAAAAAACCTCTAAAGTCATCAATTGTTTTTGACATTTGTTGTGCAGTATCGTTAATTTGATCCATATATTTATCAAACATTTCATCTGTTAGAGTACCAAATTCTTTTTCGAGTTTACTTCCTGTAGCAATTGAAGAGATCAGACTCAATGGTTGTCTCCATTGATGGGCAACATTTCCTATCATTTCTCCTAATGCTACCATTTTTGTTTGTTGGGCTAATAACATATCTTTTTGAGTATTCACTCGAATCGCTTCTTGTAAAAGTCTTTGTTGCTTGAAAATGTTTCTAACAAAGAAATAAAACAGAGTTAATAGTATAAATATCATAACACTAGAAATAAAAAAGTATTGCTTTGCATCTTTATAAAGTTCGGTAATTGGAATTTTGAGAGAAATCAATGCTCTAATATCTCCAACCTTTTCATTATATCCTCCATTGCCATACATGCTAACCATATCTTGTGGTGCAACTTGTGGAGTAGAATGACATTGCATACATGATTCTTGATTCGGGGCAATTGGGATTGCTTTATAAAAGTAATTGCGGTTGTTTTCACTAATGAACTTATGATATTCATCTATTTCACGATTGTTGAATCTATTGAGTATCTCTTTTTCAAATGGAGTAGATTGATTAACAGGATTTCTAGGATTATTTGAAGCTAATCTATATATATAAGCATTTTCATCTGAATGAGATTGGTAAATGTCATGGATATTTCTTGCTATATAAGTAAATGAAAGTAGTTTTGGATCAAACCATTGCTGATAAAGAATTCCTTTACTTTTTAGATCATATATTACTGGTTTTTGAACATTTTCTATATAGCTATGTAATGCTTTATGTTGTTCTAAAACTGTTTCAAATCTTTTATCAATCTCATTTTGTGCATATTTATCCATGATAGTATATACACCGCTAATGGATAAAATAAATATGATTATAAATAAAGAAAATAGATATTTTTCTATTATATTCAGCACATATATCCCTTTACTAATATTAAAAATTATAGCAAATAAATCTTAAATGTACAAAAAATGTTATAAAGATTAGAAAATAATGTATTTTAGTATAAATGATACTTATATGTTACTATTACAATGAAGTGTAAGAAAAGTTAATGTAGTAGCTTGGATAAAGTAAAAATTAAAGTTCGCAACTATTAAATAAATTATCTAGATCAATCAATTCACTACTAAACAATTCATCAGTTGAATATTTATCCTGTAATTTTTGTATCTTTTGTTTTGCAATGTTTTTTATTTTTTGATTGAGTACGATTAATTTTTTATTTTGTATTTCTATAATTTTTTGTTGGTGTCTAGGTAGATAAGCATCATATAAAGTATCAATGAGTTCATTGTTTTGCATAGGTTTAAGTATATAATCACTGACTCTTACTTTTATAGCTTGCATAAGATATTGATCATCACTGAATGCGGTTAAAAATACTACTGGAATTTGTTGATCTATCTTTCTTATTTCCTGCACCATAGCTATACCATTAATATTAGGCATATTGATATCAGATAATATTATGTCAAAAGGAATATTCTCTTCAATACTTTTTTCAAATAATTGTAATCCTTCACTTCCATCAGTAGCAGATACAACCTCTTTAAATAAAATTTTTAGAAGTGAAGTCATTTGCTCATTGGCAACGGGATCGTCTTCCACGAAAAGAATTTTAAGGTGTTTGAGTATTTTAATTTTTTCATCCATATACACTATTATAACAAATTATCAATTAGGGTAAGATATTTTTATTTGTAGCAAGTATGTTTATTATATTTGGACAAACTATAGTGTATTGGTCTAATCAAAGCTAGAACTCCTAGCTTTGATTATGCATTTAATTGTTGTGTTATAAGTTCATTAACTACTTTTGGATTTGCTTTACCACCAGTAGCTTTTAACACTTGTCCTACAAAAAATCCAAATAGTTTTTGATTTCCAGCTTTATATTTTGTCACGTTGTCTGGATTATTTGCAATCACTTCATTAATGATTGGTAAAATCTGAGCTGGATCACTGATTTGAATAAGTCCTTTATCTTCAACAATCTTTGATGGACTTAGACCAGTTTGTACCATCTCTTCAAAGACTTGTTTAGCTATTTTGCTTGAAATAGTTTCTTCATCAACCATTTTGACTAGATCGGCAATATCATTTGCAGTAAATTTCAATTCAGAAATTTCTTTTTCTTTTAATTCTTTTGCTACTTCATTGGCTACAATATTCGCTAATCCAACTGGACTGTTGCATTGTTTTAAAGCTTGTTCAAAAAAGTTTGAAAGTAGTTCGTCTCTAGCTAGGATGTTTGATACTTCTTTATTTAAGCTAAGTTCAGTAGTATATTTTTGAAATAATCTCTCTTGTTCTGAAGTCATTGCTGCTTCTTCCCCATGAACGATTGTTTGTTTAGGAGCCACTTTTACTTCCGCTTTTGGTTTCTCTTTCGTTTTTGTTGTTTTTTTAGCCCAAGAGTCTTTTAAGCCAACGATCTTATTGAATACTGGATTTTCATCAGTATAATCAATTGGATCAGCATAAAAATATCCTTCCCTCTCAAATTGGAATCGTTCATCTATCTTGTCAGTAATTACTGCTGGTTCAACTAAAGCATTTTTGATAATCTTTAATGAATCAGGATTGAGATCTTCTAAACTTTCAGGAGCTTCATTTTTATAAAGTCTATCATAAAGTCTTACTTCAATTTGTTTAGCACTAGTTGCCTCAACCCATTGAATAGCACTTTTTACTTTAATACCACTTGTATCGCTTCCACTTTTAGAGTTTGGATTATATTGTGCAATGATCTCAATGATATTGCCTTTTTCATCTTTGATCACTTCTTTGCATGAAATAATATAAGCATGACGTAATCGTACACTTTGATCAAGAGTGAGTCTATTGTAGCCTTTTGGTGGATTTTCACTAAAATCATCTCTGTTGATATAAATCACATTAGAAAAAGGTATTTTTCGTGATCCCTCTTTTGGAACATCATGTGGGTAATAGGCTGCATCAATTTCTTCACTTCCTTGATAATTTTCAATCGTAACTTTGATTGGATCCATTACACACATTACACGTGGAGCTTTTTGATTGAGGTCATCACGAATGCAAAATTCTAATTGAGATACATCAACTGTAGAGTTTGCTTTTGCAATTCCTATTTGGTCACAAAAGTTTCTAATAGACTCTGGAGTATAACCACGTCTTCTATACCCTGCAATAGTTGGAAGTCTAGGGTCATCCCAGCCATTTACATAATTTCCATCTACAAGTTCCAAAAGTTTTCTCTTGCTCATCACTGTGTAATTGATACCTAGTCTTGCAAATTCATGCTGATAAGGTCGTGGTGGCTCAAGTTTAAGCGTGTCTAATATCCAATCATAAATATCTCTATTATTTTCAAATTCAAGCGTACAAATTGAATGAGACACACCTTCGATATAATCAGATAGACAATGTCCAAAATCATACAAAGGGTAGATTGCCCATTCATCTCCAGCTCTATAATGGTGTGCATGTCTGATTCTATAGAGTAGGGGATCACGCATTTTCATATTGGCTGCACTCATATCAATCTTGGCTCTAAGTACATGTTCACCATCTTTGAATTCACCTTGTTTCATACGCTCTAGTAGGTCAAGGTTTTCTTCAATTGAACGTTGTGCATATTTACTTCTTCGTCCAGGTTGTGTGACTGTCCCTCGATATTCTCTGATCTCTTCTTCGTTAAGGCTATCTACATAAGCTTTTCCCATTTTAACAAGCTCTTGAGCATAGGTGTAGAGTTGGTGAAAATAATCAGATGTGTATCTTACATCACCTTCCCATTTAAAACCTAGCCATTGTACAGCGTCTTTTAATGCTTCTACATATTTGGTATCTTCTGTAGTTGGGTTTGTATCATCCATTCGCAGATTACAAACTCCATGATAGTCTCTTGCTATCCCAAAATTGATATGAATTGATTTTGCATGACCAATGTGTGGGAATCCATTTGGTTCTGGTGGAAATCTTGTAATGACTTTTTTATATTTGCCTGATTTTAAATCTTCTTCAACTTTGAGTCGTAAAAAATCTTTGCTTTCACTCATTGCTTTAAACCTTTGTTTGTGAAACTATTATATGGTGCGTATTTTATCAAATTAGTGCTTATTCCAACTTTCGGAATATTTAATCTAGATTCAATTATAATAAAGCATTATATTTTGAGGATTGAAAATTGAAAAAATTTTTATTGACTATTTGTCTAAGTTTTGTATTTGTGCATGCTAGCACCATGTTTATGTTGACTAAAATTCCAAAGGCTTATTTAGTTGTAGAAAATTATAGTACGAAATTGCCTATGAGTATTAAACAAAATGTTCTAGAAGAGATGAAATATTATACAGATCAGCTTAAAATAGATACTTCAGGGTTTTCTCATAGAACACTAGCTTGTATCATTTATGAATCTTATGTAGAAGACCAAGTGGTTTTAAATATTGATTTGGTGTTAGGTGAAGAGATGAAACGTCTTGATGATAACAAAGAAGTGTATGCATTAACATATGAAAAAAGAAAACAATTGAATTATGATGAAAAGAGTGATGATGAGATTGGTGAACAAGTTATGGAATATGTTGAACAACTATTGTATGATTTTTCTGAACAATATAAAGAGGACAATGAAACACCTACACTTAAAGCAAATTCAGATCATACAATCTTTGCTAAAGAGTTTGGATATGAAGTAGATTATGTAAAAGCGATCCAAAAAGCTAAAAAAGAGAATAAACAATTGATGTTTGTGATGGTAGCAAATTTTTGTCCATGGTGTTTAAAGTTTGAAAAAAAGGTATTGAGTAATACTCAATTAAATGAACAAATTCATAAAAAATATGTACCATTGATATTAAATCGTGAAGAAAAAAAGTTTCCTGTAAAGTTTGACTCTCCTATGATCCCAACAGTATATTTTGTAGATCCAAAGAGTGAAGAGATTGTAAACAAAAGTGTAGGATATCACAATCGATTTGATTTTATCAATATAATTAATGACAAGTAGAATTAGAGATTTTCTTCTTTGTCTGAATCATCAGGTGCAGCATTTTCTAGTATATTTAAAATATGACCATGATGAATCTCTTGAGCATTTGGGGTTTGATGATTGACAAAAACTTCCTGAATTGATTTTGATATTTGTTGATCTATGTATGCGCTGATTTTATTGAGGATATTTTCATCTATGTCATGTTCTGACATAAGTTCTGAAAGGCTAGAATGTTTATCATGAGGAGTTTCTTCTTCTATTAAATATTCTTTTGAAAAAATAGGATCTGTGTGCTCAGCATTATTTATCTTTAAAAGTTCTTCATCACTAATAAAGAAATCTGTTGTTTTATTCAACTATCTATCCTTTAAAAAACAGAAAATTATTACATATATTATATTAAATACATATAATATATGTAATATTAAGAGCTCTTTGTTAGTAAAAAAAACAAATATTTGAATTGGCGTTATATGAATGAGTGTTTTAATAAAAAAAATGATTTATATTTGGAATGGTATGTTGTATTGGTTGCGGGAGGTGGATTTGAACCACCGACCTTCGGGTTATGAGCCCGAAAGATTGCGTATTGAAGGGGGTTGACGTGTGTTGATGGATATACAATATTCTCTTATTAGTGCGATATATTAATGTGTTGCTTGTTTGTTGACATTGATCTATAATAATCGATATTGAACCAAAAGACTTACAAGGGACTTACACGTCTAACAATTGGAGAATGATATGGCTCGTTCAAGATTGACTGTTAATAGAATA
>JBNLDA010000091.1:0-8611 GCA_050304095.1 Arcobacteraceae bacterium
TAGTTGATGGAGTAGGAGATAAAAAAGATATAGATTCAAGAGTTACAGAAATAAAAACTCTGATTTCTAATGCGGATTCAGACTACGATAAAGAAAAATTACAAGAAAGACTTGCAAAATTAAGTGGTGGAGTTGCTGTAATCAAAGTTGGAGCTGCAACTGAAACTGAAATGAAAGAGAAAAAAGACAGAGTTGATGATGCATTAAGTGCAACAAGAGCTGCTGTTGAAGAAGGTATTGTTATTGGTGGAGGAGCTGCACTTATTAGAGCTGCTCAAAAAGTAAGTAATGATCTATGTGGTGATGAGCAAATTGGTGCAGACATTATTATCAGAGCAGTTAAAGCCCCAATGAAACAAATTGCAAGTAATGCTGGATTTGATGCGGGTGTTGTTGTAAATGAGATCATAAAATCAGACAATCAAAACCTTGGATTCAATGCTGCAACTGGAGAATATGTAGATATGTTCGAAGCAGGAATTGTAGATCCAGCAAAAGTTGAAAGAGTAGCAATGCAAAATGCAGTATCTGTTGCATCATTATTGTTAACGACTGAAGCTACAGTTAGTGATATCAGAGAAGAAAAATCTGGTGCTCCAGCTATGCCTGATATGGGCGGAATGGGTATGCCAGGTATGATGTAAGTCGGGGTTAAAAAATCGTGAACTGCTTCACGATTTTACCCGACGCAGTCAAATATTGTTTTCAAACATTTGTTTGAAACATATTTGACCCAAAAGCTAGACAAAAGCTCTAGAAAAGCCATAAAACTCTTTGTGGCTTTTTTATTTAGTAGTTATGTAAATTCTTTTTATATTCGTACATCCTAGTATCAGCAACTTTCATAAGTTCTTCAATATTTTGAGTATCAATCCCATATTGTGCTATACCATAAGAAGCACTAATTTTAATAATATTATTTTCAACAGCAATTGGTGATTGTTCAAGTTCTTCTTTTAAATGCTCAATTAATTGTAATCCATTTTGTTTTGAAGTGTGTGGTAATACAAGAATGAATTCATCTCCACCAATTCTAAACAATTTATCAGTTTTACGAATATTATTTTGAATAATTTGGCTAAAGGAGATCAATACCTTATCTCCAATATCATGTCCATAAGTATCATTGATTGGTTTGAATTTATTTAGATCCATTAGTATTATTGTAAGTTCACTATTATATCGTTGAGCAATATTGAGTTCTTCTTGAATAATTTCATTGAATTTTTTTCTATTAAATATTTGAGTTAATGGATCAACATTACTAGAACTTTCAAGATTGTCATAGGCTATAGATAATTTACTATTTTGCTTATTGAACACATCTTCTAATTTCAAAATCTCTTCTATTGGTGTATCAATCGTGCTCTTTTGTTTTAAGTCTTTGTGTTCAGAGATAACAAGCATCTGATCGATCAATTTTTTGATAGGTAATATGAAAACTTTGTGTAAATATATATACCAAACAATAAATAAAATGATAATGGAAGAGATAAATAAAAAGGTAATCATCACTAAGATATCTTTAAGAGATACATTCAAATCCATAATAGAAAACTCTAATTGTATTACTGCGGCTGTATCACCGGCTTTATTAGTTATATGACATCTAATACATTCATCTTTGAAAAATATTGGTCTTGCATAATCTAAATGACTTCCTTGAAAAAATAGCTCAGCTTTTTTGTTTCAAAAACATGTTTGATATTTTCTTCATTAGTATCATCAATGGTTCTATTGATCTTAATTGATGAATTATTGAAGTTTGATTCTATTTGTTTAATGAGTTCATTTAATTCTTCAACATTGGAACCTTTTTGCATTGCTGTGTAAAGGTTTTGGAAAATTAAATCAACAAAAAGTGATGTTTCATTTTTTAGATTATGTTTGATACTATTTGATTGAATAAAATACCCATATATAGTAAATACTAATGCAATAACAATAGTAGTAGTAAATATAATCTTTTTTATAAATTTGTTGTATGAAATGGTTTTTGTCATAATATTGTAATATCCCCGAAGTAATTATTATAACTTGTTATATCTAAAAAGAATTAGAAATTTGATATCATTTGAAACCAAGGAGTAACTATGGATGTAATTGAAGCATTAAAGCAAAGAAAATCTGTACGTGCGTATTTAGATAAAGAAGTAACTAAAGAGTTAATAGAACAAATTTTAGAAAGTGCTAAATATGCTCCATCAGGAGTTAATATGCAACCGTTTGATGTTGTAGTAGTTAGTGGTGATACAAAAACTTTAATTGAAAATGAGATGATAAGCGCGTTTGATAATAATCAAAAAGAGTCAATGGATTATCAATATTACCCACAAGAGTGGATTGAGCCTTATAAAAGTAGAAGAAAAGAAACTGGCCTGTTGATGTATGAAACATTAGAAATCACAAGAGAAGACAAACAAAGACAAATTGAACAATGGAAAGCAAATTATAAAGCATTTGGAGCTCCAGTAGTCGTTTATTTCTTTCTTGATCCATCATTAAAAGAGGGGTCTTTTTTAGATTATGGAATGTTTTTACAATCATTCATGTTAGCTGCAACAAGTTTGGGATTAGCTACTTGTCCAATGGCTTCACTAGCCGAATTTCCATCAATAGTAAAAAAACATCTAAAAAAAGAAAATAAAAAATTATTATGTGGTATTGCATTAGGGCATGAAGATAAAGGGGCTGTAATTAATAGTTATAGAACTCCTAGAATAAAATTACAAGAATTTACATCTTTTTACCAGTAAATGATAATAAATCAATAATTATTTCTAAATATAACAAAATAATGACAGAAAATAAAGGCTAAAGTTACAAAAAAATTACAAGTTTGAGTTATACTTAACTTATGAGAGTAATTATCTACGACAACGATATCAGTTCTATGGAACAACTAATGTTACAAATGGCATCAATGCCAATAAATACACTCATCGATAAGGTGAGTGATATAGATGATTTTATTAGTTTATTTGAAAGACATCAATATGATACAATTGTAGTTGATGTTGATGATGAGATTGGTAAAAAGATATTAGATCGTGTATTATTACAAAATCCAAAACAAAAAGTCATTACTATTGGAACAACCATTGATTGTTTGAATAATTGTGATCAGTGTATGCAAGATTATCAAAAAATTAGATTGGTCAAACCAATTACTGATAATGATCTTTTTTACGCTTTACATAATATAGCATTTTGTCATCAGTATTGTTTGTCTAGTTCTTCTATAGTAAAACTTAAACATATCGATACGCAACTTAATAGTTTTGAGTTTGATCTACAGCATAAAGCATTTATCAATAAAAACAATTTTCTTCATGGACGTAGAGATGAAGAATTAGATATACTAACTTCAATGTTAGAATATGAAGGTTTTACATATAATATTGACAATGCTAAAAATATTTTTGTAGAAATTTAAAATTTTTTACAATTTTCTATAGTATATACTTCATTATTTCTAAAAAATCTATCTTTTTGAAAGCTATATCCAGCGTCTTTTTTAATCAATACAGGCTTGCTTTCATGGATACACATTATCTTTTGATTTTCTGCAAATGAAGCTATAAGCAATTCTTTTTGTACTGTATAGATTCCAAATCCTGCAATTGAAGCAAATATAAGTGAAGATACCAAAAGTGAATATTCTTTTGTAGGTACAAAATTTTCAGGGTCTTTGTTTTTTTTTCTAAGAACGAAAAAAAACAACACTGAAGCAATAATCAATAATGCAAATAAAATCATACTAGATAAACCATTGAGAGTCATAAAAATCCTTGAATTAAACTGTACATTTATAATATATTCTTGCTTTTTTACCACTTATAAATTCGCTTCGTTGTACAATTTGAAAAAAATTTAAGGTCTTATAATGAAATTGCAACTTATTAAAATTATTAAAGAAGCGAGTGAAATATTTAAAGAAGGGTATTATTCAAATAAAAGAGTTGATTTTAAAGCAAAAAAAGATTTAGTGACACAATATGATGTTGCCGTTGAACAATACTTAATTGAAAAATTTTCAAAAGCATTTACTGAATTTAATATCATTGCTGAAGAATCAGATAATACTCAATGTGTGTTTGGTGATTCTATTATCATTGACCCAATCGATGGAACGACCAATTTTGTTAATGGTGTGCCACATTGTGCAATAAGTGTTGGAGTATATAAAAATCAGCAACCGTTTATGGCTGTGGTTTATAATCCAATTTTAGATGAACTTTTCTTTGCTCAAAAAGGTTGTGGTGCAACACTTAATGACCAACCAATGCAAGTAAGTGATGAAAATGATCTTCAAAAAGCATTAATGGCCACAGGTTTTCCATATAGCAGTGCAAGTAATCAAGAGGATCTCAATATTGTTATTGATAATCTAAGAAACCTTTTACCTTATTGTCAGGATATAAGAAGATTTGGATCTGCAGCCCTTGATCTTTGTTATGTAGCAAAGGGGATGTTTGAAGGATATTATGAGATTAATTTAAAAGCTTGGGATGTGAGTGCAGGGGTATTGATACTTACTGAAGCTGGTGGTAAAGTAACGAATCAAAAAGGAGAGCAACATCATATATTTGACGATAAGTATATTGTTGCAACCAATGCCTTGATTCATGATCAATTATTAACTAAGATCGTTTAACTTTAAAAATTTACAAATAGAATCAAATTTTGATTCAATATTGACAAAACTATGATCACCATTTTCTTCAATGATCTGTTTTGCATTTGGTAAAAAATTGGTTGCTTGTGAATAATCAAGTAATTCATCCCCCTTTTGTACCATTAAAAGAAATCGTTCTTGTTGTTCAATAGTTGGACTATAAAGATTCTTTAACATCTGAAGATGATTCTCATTCCATTCAAAATGGCTTAGATCGTGATAGTTTAATGCCTCACCCAAAGCTTCTTTAAGTCTTACATGCGCATAAACTGCAGGATTAATAAGTACTGCTTGAAGATTATATTTATTCGCTAAATAAATTGAATAAAATCCACCAAGAGAGGAACCAATCAAAGAGATTTTTTCATTTTTTGATAGGTATAATTCAATGATTTCTTCTAAAGTTTGAATTGCCAACTGTGGAACATATGATAATGATGGAGCTAGAAATCCAATATTTTTTTCTTTGAAAAATCCTCTAAATACTTGCGCTTTGTTACCAAGTCCACTACCACCAAATCCATGAATATAAAGTATCATTAAAAATTCCTAAATAAGCTGTTGTTTAATGAACTGATTATAATGTCCATCATTTTTCTCTAATTCTTCATGTGATCCTTGCTCAACTATTTTCCCACCATCCAGAACATAAATCTTATGTGCATTTTTCACAGTACTTAGTCTATGAGCAATTGTAATAAGGGTTTTGTCTTTGAGTATTGGTTCAAGTGCTTCAAAAAGCTTTGCTTCAGTATGCACATCAAGAGCTGAAGTAGATTCGTCAAAGATCACAATTTGAGGATCTGCAATGATCATTCTTGCAATTGAGATTCGTTGTCGCTGACCTCCTGAAAGTCTTATACCGTGCCGTCCTACAATAGTATCTAAACCATCTGGCATTGATTTGATCATATCAGTTAATTGTGCAATTTCAAGTGCTTTATGAATCGTTTCATCACTAATATTTGTATTTCCCATAGTGATATTAAATCGTAAAGTATTATTAAACAGTATTGGCATTTGTAGGACTAGAAAAATATGTTGTCGAAGATCATGTTTATCTAATTGTTCAATATCAATACTATTATATTGAATTACTCCACTATTTTTTTCATAAAAACCAGCAATAATCTGAGCTAAAGTAGTTTTTCCACTACCACTTGCCCCAATCAAAGCAATATGTTCTTTTGGCTGTACCTCTAGTGAAATATGTTGAAGTATGTTTTTATCTGGAGTATAAGAAAAGGTTACATTTTCTAATTTAAATGAGATAGCATCACTATTGAGTGTTTGAGTTCCATTGTATTCTTGTTTGAGTTCTAAAATCGTATTAATACGATCTAATGCCCCTTTTGCACTGGCATAAGAATACTGCATACTTAAGATATCTTGCACAGGAGTCATAATAAACCAAATATATCCAAACATCGCAAACATCATACCAATACTCAAATCACTATAAGCTACCATCAATAAACCACTAGCCCGCAATATCTCAAAAGCAGCTAAAAAAAGAGTGAATGAAAACCGCTCATAAGCTACACTTTTATAACTATATTTGTTTGAAGTATCTTGAATGTTTTTAGCTTCATTTCGTGCATCATCAAAAAAATAGTTTTCTTTATTACTTGCTTTAATTTGTCCGAAAAGTTCTAATGTTTCTCCAAGATTATTTTGAAAGGTTTCAATCGCTTGATTTTCCTCTTTTTTAAGCACCCCTGTTTTTTTAGCTATTTTTTTGGAAGCCAACATAATGAGTGGTTGAATGACTAAGATCATCAAACCTAAGATTGGATGGATCCAGATCATTACAAATGATATGGCAATGAGTGTTAATACTGAAGCTACAAATTTACTAGCACTAGTAATGATAAAACTATCAAGAGTATTAACATCAGTGACAAGATTGGCTCCAATAGCTCCACTACCAAGTGTTTCATATTCGTTCATACAAACTATTTGGAGATGATTGAGCAATCTCTTTCTTATCTCAAAGGTAACATGCTTAGCAATGGCAGTAAATATTTTGGTGATAATGGCAGTAAAAATGAAATGTAAAAATCGTAATAAGATGACCGCAAGAGCTACAATACTTATATAGTAAAAAGCGCTGGAACTAGTGCCAAAAATCGTATCAATTGTTGAAACAAAAATATCTGGTTTATGAAGTAGTATTTCATCGACCATCACTGGTAACATCAATGGAATAGGAATAGAGATCAAAATAGCTATAATAGTGATGATCTGTCCCCAAACGAGTTGAGGTTTTTTCTCTAAGATGAGGTTAAATATTGTTTTAAAATTTATAGTGTTATTCATATGGAAGTGTAACCAAAAACTGTTTAGATACTTTGTAGAAGTTCAGGAAGTTGTTTTAGGTTTTTTATAAAATACTGTGCATCTGTAAAATCTTGAGATCTTGTAAATTCATTATCTACGATCACACAATCAATTCCTGCAGCTACTGCAGAGATCAACCCTCTTTGAGAATCTTCAACAATAATGCATTCCTCTTGAGTGGCATTGAATTTTTTCATTCCAGCTAAATAAGGGTCAGGATAAGGTTTAGCACGCGGGTATTCTTCTACACATAAAGTGAAATCCATAAATTGTATGATTGGACGATGAGTATGAATAAGATCAAAGTCAACTCTTCTTGAAGTAGTAATAATTCCCATTTTATAGCTTTTTGATAATTCTTCTAAAACTTCAACAACTCCATTAATTTCAAGTTTTTCAGTTTTTAAATACTCTTGATAATAGATATCTCGCTGATTTCGTGCTGTGATAACTTCTTTTTTAGAGGCATTAGGAACAACAACCCATATTCCATTGCCATCGGTCATCACTTTCATATACTGTTCAAAAGAAATATCATAATTGAAAAATTCTTTTAAAGCGCATTTACTTGCTTTATAATAGAGTCTTTCAGTTTCAACTAATACGCCATCATTGTCAAATAAAATATATTTTTTCATGACGTGATTATAGTTAAACTATCTTTATGATTCTAAATAGGTAAATTCTAATATGGCTGACACCGTTTTAGTATAGGGAGCATCTAGACCCAATTTTTGAGATTTTTCTATCACTATATTGCATATTTCATCAAGCTCTATCTCTCTATTATGTTCAACATCAACGAGCATTGATGGTTTAATTGAATCAAAATTCTTTATAAGCTCAAACATTTGATTCACATCATGGGTTGAAATATTGACATGATCATCTTGAGCTGCAAGTGCTGTCTCACTCATAAGACCATAAACGATCTGTGACAATTTTGGATGAGCCATTAGTTCACCTGTTTTTATTTTCAATAAGGCACACAACGCATTGACTCCATTATTGATAATAAGTTTTTTCCAAAGTTCAAGCTTGATATCATTGGTTAATTCACATTTTATATTAGCTTCAATGAGTTCTTCTCGCATTTTTTCAAGAAATATTTTATTTTCAGGAGAATGAAAAATAGGTCCTACGATTGTTTCTACATCACCAGTGGCATCGATGACACCTGGGTTAATAATATGTGCTCCTATTTTTCTTGATAATCCACCAATAACTTTTTCTTTTGAAAAATATTCGCAGAGTATTTTTTCATTTTCAACTCCATTTTGTAATGATATTATATAAGGATAATTTTGGTTTTTTTCAATTTTTTGTGATAATTCATTAGCAATTTGTTTTGTTGAAAGAGATTTTGTTGTTAAAATTATTGCATCAAATTGTTGTAAAGTTTTTTGATCAATTTGTTCTAGACTTTTTGCTTCAACTCTGTCTTGAAACTTAAAATTTGGATGCGTAAGTGTTAATCCAGTTTGTTGAAGTGCTAGTAGATGTTCCCCTCTAGCACAAAATAAAACATTATGGCCAGCATTTTGCAATTTGGCTCCATAATATGCACCTACTCCACCAGAGCCTAAAATTATG
>JBNLDA010000092.1:0-8529 GCA_050304095.1 Arcobacteraceae bacterium
AAAGACATAAATGAGGACATTTCATCTTTTGAGAATATTTTCTCAATTATTTCCATTATTGTTTTATCATTATACCAAGATTTTATATTTTTATCTTTATATTCTTTTTCTAGTTTTCCTCTAGCATCACGAAGTTGTGCATCAAATTGCTCTTTTTGTTCTTTTAGATTGATTTGCAATCGTTCATACTCAGCAATATCATTATCAAGCTTCATTATCTTTTGCTTATATTCTCGCTCTAATTCACTACTTCTCTCAATCAATTCATTGAGCTTGTCTTTATCATCCCCATAGACTTCTTTGGCTAATTGTACAACATTATGAGGAATTCCATAACGACTTGCCGTTTCAAAGGCATAAGATTTTCCAATTGTTCCATGTAAAAATTCATACGTTGGTCGCTGATTTTCTTCATCATAAAGTGCTGCAATTAAGGCTACATTTTCATTGGCAGCCAAAAGTGAAGCTAAACGTTTATGGTGCGTTGTGATAATTATCTTGATATTTTTAGCAATAAGTTGTTCAATAATCACTTTAAATAAACTTGCCGCTTCATCACTATCAGTACCAAGTTCAATCTCATCAACACCAACAATGACGTTTTGTTTAGTAAAAAGCTTACTAAATTCAACCATACGCCCTGCGAATGTAGAGATATCATTTTTAACACTTTGTGGATCATCCAAAACGGCCAATATCTCTTTATGGTAGCCAATACTTGTACTATCATGGGCTTTAAATGGAATAAGATATTTACTAAGAAATACTGCAGATAAAACTGATTTTAACATCATTGTTTTCCCCCCAGCATTCACACCTGTGATCATAATCACATCTTTACTAAAATCAACACTAATTGGTTTTGGTTCATGCAATGCAGGATGAATAAAATCAACTAATTTTTCTTTTGAATCTTTTTTGGGAATGATAAAATTCTTATCCCCTTTTTTAGCAAAGAAAATTCGTGCTTGGTAATGATCGATTCGATCAAATTCTTTATTAATAAATTGTAAAAATTTAAGATTTCTAGTGAATATTGATGAATATTGTTTACAAAGTTTGACAATGATCTCATCTTGCATATTCATAAGATCTGATTGCTTTTGTTTTAGTGTTGCAACACTATGAGGCAATACATAAAAAAATCCCGCACTACTTCGATGCACAACCTGTGCTTTGAGAACATGATTAAATCCACCACGAACTAAAATAGTCTCTTCACCATTTACATAATGTACTTGCATATCGACTAAATATGGAGCTAACTTTTTAGTATTAATGACTTTATAAAGTGAATCTTTTATATGTGATTTATTGGTATAAATTGCATGTTTTATAGAGTCATAGTCTTCATTGATTCCATCTTTTAATTTTCCATCATCATCAAAATAAAGATCAAATTGTTCTATTTCATTAGGGATAATGATCTTATCTAACCACTCTTGCATCTTTCCTTCAAAAGTAAAACGTTTAAGATATTGGAAATATCGTAAAATTAGTACAAATTGAAATATCTCATCAAGATGCAACATCCCTTGTTTTGATAATTTTAATAAAGCTTCATCTAAGTCTTCAACATTTTTTGGTGATTTAATATCATGTTGAGAGAGTTCTTTGATTAATCTATAATGAAGATTAATATCACCCTCTAGTATTATTGCTTTTTTTCTTGAAAACAATGTTTGAAAAGTTTCTATATATTCTTTTAGATCTAATTTTTCTATTATACTTTGCATAGCGCAATTGTATCTAATAGATACATAATATCTATTAATATTGATTCAAGATAATTATTGTACAATGATTAATAAATTCTAGGATTACTAATGCTTGATCTATCAAATGAAATCAAAAATAACATTGTTAATGACTTTATGTACGATGAAAACGAAGATTTCATTGATCTTGCTGGTTTTATCGATGACAGTTATCAAGATGAAAACTTAGAAAAAATCGATACAAATGAAGAAAAAGTTGAATCTATTTTAGACACTTTCTATGGTAATAGGGAGTTTGATCTTAATCAAGATTACTGGCTAACACAAGACTTACAATTTAAAACATTTTTAGTTGATCATATTTATCAGAGGATGAAAAAAGCAATTGAGGATAGTTCAACACTCTATTTCAAAGAGATTATTACTATTCTTGCCCTACTAAGCCTAGGTAAAAATCGTACTATTTTCTACTCTTATAGCCAATATAATGAAAAAAACCTTTTAGGACTTTTTGAAGATTACCATAGTGAATTATTAATCAATATTGATAGCGATCCAGAACTCTTTGAAGTAAATTTCACACATTATTTATTGTTACTTGAGGCATTAAACGAAATTTGCATTATCAACGCAGTTGATCTTTTAAGAAAAAAAACTATCAATTCATTAATTGAGAATATGATCTTCTCAATCAATACTATAAAAGCAAGTTTAGAATTAAATGAAAACAAATTAGATAAACTGAATAATTTACAAGGTAAGTTTATGCTTTATTATACACATATACCTTATTTTAGTAGTAAAGACAAAGATGCAGATACGCTGATTAAAGAGTTTGAGTATAATTTAGAACGAATTATTGATGGTTATTTATTGTTAAAACCACAAAAACAACAAAACCTTTACAAAAAAACACTTCTACTTAATAGTTCATTTTTAATATTAACACTGCTTTACAAACTAGAAAATAATCATAAAACTATAAATATCGAATCATTAGACCATATTGTATTTACCATTAACAATCAATGTTTTCCACCACAAAACATTGTAGTACATTCAATTGAAGAATTAAAAAATATTTTGCTTGATATTTTTGCATACACTCAAACACATAATAGTGATTTAAAACATAATGATATGATTAATTATGTGATACAAACTGATGATTTAGGTATTAACAATCTTATCACAATTCACAATATCATTCTATATGCAAATGATATTACAAATACTGCCTTAATTTCTATAGCTCAAAAACTTTTAGAATTAGAAAGATTTGACAATGACTATCATGAACACTACAAGCTAAAAACTCTTGAAACTATTTTTATCAAACTAACTAGTAATGATATAGATCAATCAGATATAGAGCCACTTTTTGAACAAATTATTCAATATTTTACGATCTCTAAAACTGCAACACATATGATGAATTTAGTAGCCAAAATATACCTAGATATTGCTCTATACTATTCAAATACTCAAAATGACATTCAAAAAACATTACAATATTATCATATATATCAAACAATCAATGATCAATTTATGAATAATATCGAATACAACCAATTACATGAACAGTTAATGATCAATTATGCAAATCAATATTTGCGCCTTTTACAACTTAATAAACTTGAAATACCAAAAAATCAATTAATTCATATTGGTAATACGTTTGTTTCAAAAAATCTTCCTATAGAACAATTAAAAACAAAAGAGCATATCAACAACTTTTTTGCTGATATGATCAATGAGATTTTATATTCTAATCAACTAAGTGAAACAAAAATCAGCCAATCAATATCTTTAAAAATCTCACATGAACTGTTCTTTGGACTATGTGAACTTAAGATAATTGGTCTGGGAACTAATATCATTACTGAAGATATAGGATATGAAACTGTAAAAGAGCATCTATTTTCTCAATATTATATTGAGTACAAATACCCTTATGCTTACAAAGAAAGTTTTTTTAAGATCTACAATAAACACAAAGACTTTATCTCTATGAATATTCAGAATCTTATTCGAAGTTTTGTTTTAAAAGTATAAACTATTTTGCTTTTGGTCTAAAAGGTTTGATCACTTCTTCATCACACTCTAAGAATGGCCCTTCCATTAGATCGATACAGTATGGAATTGCAGGGAATACTGCATCCAAACACTCTCGTATTGATTTTGGTTTTCCAGGAAGATTAACAATCAATGTATCGGCTCTCAAACCTGCTGTTTGTCTTGATAGAATTGCTGTAGGAACATATTGTAAAGAAACCGAACGCATCAATTCACCAAATCCTGGCATCATACGATCACATACAGCTTCTGTTGCTTCAGGAGTAACATCTCTTTTTGCTGGACCTGTTCCACCTGTAGTTACAATTAAACTGCATCCTAGCTTATCAGCCATTTCGATCATTGTGTTTTCAATAACATTTTGTTCATCAGGGATCACTTTATAAACTGGCTTCCAATCACTAGTTAAATAATCATTTAATGTATCAATGATCGCTTTTCCTGATATATCTTCATAAACTCCAGCACTAGCTCTGTCTGAAACAGTAATAATACCAATTCTTGCAATATTCATAAAATATGTCCTTTATCTTTATAAAAATAAACTGTACCGAAGTTTACAAAAAAATCTTTTGCATTTTTTGAATCAATAATCTTATCATTTCCGCCTAAGTAAACTTCTAGTTTTATATTTTTTTGTTTTAATTGTTCTAATTTTTCTTGATCCCATTCATAATTCAATAGTGATTCCAAATCTTCAAGATTACCCATTTGAAAGTATAATTCCAATTGTTTATTGCTACTACCCTCTTGACAATTGTTCAAAAAGTTTTCACAATAGGCTTGTGCATCTTTATTGAAGAACATCAATTGCATTCGTTTGAATTTTTTATCCTTATCTTGAAAAAATGCAGGGGAAAAAAGCTGTATACGATCAACTCTTTTGGAGGTATTCAATACATACTCAAAAGCTTTTTGCGCACCATAACTAAAGCCACTTACACAATATTGAGTGTCTTGTAGATATTCTTTGAATAATTCCTGTTCGTTTTCTAAAGAAAAACCACTAAAGAACAACTTCATCCTTTAGCATCACTTCTTTAAGTCGTAAGATTTCATCAATATTTTGTGATAATTCAAGTTTTAATTGTGCTCTCACTTCATCAATCAAACTCTCTTTATCTCTTGCCATTTTATACTTTTCAACCATATCAGAAGCAATCTTATAGGCTTTATCCAAATCCGATTCATACATCGCATAGGGTTCATTTTTAATTACTTCTAGACCTACTGAACCTGCTAGATAATTTTTCATCATAGTAAAAAGTTCTTGTTTAGAAGCATAGGTTAAATCACATTTCTTGATTCCCTCATCAAACAATGCCATAGGAGTTTGAGTCACAAATGATTTACTTGCTTGATAAATTGCTAGTATCTCTTTTTGTTTATCACTTAAAAGTAATTTATCTTTTTTCCCAAATTCAATTTTATTTTTAGCACATTCAATATCATCTTGATTCAATTGATGATCATCACGTTTGATCATATGTAATAACGCTTCATTAATCAATGTTGATAATGCTGCACTATTAAATCCAGCTGTTTGGCTCACTAACAAATCTAGATCAAAATCATATTTTTTATTCTTTAAATAGAGTTGTAATATCTTCTTTCTATCTTGTACATTTGGCAATCCAATAAACACCCGTCTGTCAAATCGTCCTGCACGCAATAGTGCCTCATCCAATACTTCAATCTTATTGGTTGCAGCAATGACAATGATCCCATTATCTTCTTCAAAACCATCCATTTGTGTTAAAAGTTCATTGAGTGTTGCTTCTCGTTCATCATTACTTTTTCCACTTCGCTCTTTTCCAATCGCATCAATCTCATCAATAAAAATAATAGAAGGTGCATGAGCTTTAGCTTTTGAAAAAAGTTCTCGAACTCTTTTAGCTCCCATTCCTACATAAATATGGACAAAACTTGCCCCACTTTGATAAAAAAATGGCACATTTGCTTCACCCGCAACTGCTTTAGCAATTAAAGTCTTTCCAACTCCAGGAGGTCCTACCAATAAAACCCCTCTAGGAAGTTTCACACCATATTTAAGGTATTTTTTTGGTTTATTTAAAAACTCAACAACTTCTTGCAACTCTTCTTTGATAAGCTCAATTCCAGCTATATCATCAAACGTGATATTAGATTGAACCATATCTATATTATTTGATTCATTGTTTGGATTATTAGAAGGTGTATAGGATTGGGAAGAGGTTTCATCAAGTGTTTGTTGGAATGATTTAGCTTGAGGAAATATTTTTTGTATCTTATCTTTATAGGCTTGAAGCATAAATGCAGCGATCATCAAGACAAATAAAAAGACCAAACCAACATAATAACTTGTTCCTTCAAGTGTTGCACTACTTTTATACATCGTATAAATAAATAATACAATTAAAACTGTTGCTGATATAAACATCAATTTCAAATTTTTATCATAATTTGATTTTTGCGACATTTTGTTCCTCCCCTACTTCATAATCATCAATAAATACCCAATCACCTTGAATATCTTCAGAACTCTTTATCTCAATTTTATTAAAAAATTGATCTAGTCCAGTATATACCCCATTTTTTCCAGTTTCTACCAACACCTCTAATATTTGTTGATTATTCTTTCTAAAATCTATATTATTTTGATTTATTTTATTTACTAGTTCATTATAGCGTATTTTTGCGATATCTCCACGAACCTGATCTTTCATAGTGGCACTTGGAGTTCCATCTCTTTTACTATATGTAAAAGCGTGAACATGCGTTAATGGAAATTTCTCAAGGTTTAGCATAGCTTCAGTCCACAATGCATCAGTTTCCCCAGGATGTCCTACGATAAAATCTGTGCCTAATGCATATCCATGAGAAGCAATCTCTTCAAACAAAGCAATGTCATCTAATACTTTATTTCTTCTATTCATGATCTGTAACATCTCTTTACTCGTATGTTGCAAAGCTATATGCAGATGTTTTGCCATCCATGATTCATCTAAAAGCTCTTTAAACTCTTCATCAATTTGAATTGGTTCAACTGATCCTAGTCGAATTCTTCGAACTCCTCTGATCATTGCTATTTTCTTTAATAGTTTTGCCAGACTAGTATGTTGTTTTTTACCGTAACTTCCAACATTTGTTCCAGTTAGAATAAATTCTCCAAAACCATTTGAAGCTAAAGTAGTGATTTGCTCTAAAATCTTTTCTTCAGTGTAACTTCTAGCGTCCCCTCGAACAAATGGAATAATACAATAAGAACATCGAAAATCACATCCCTCTTGAATTTTTACAAACGCTCTGCTTTTCCCAATCATCTCTTCAATGATCGTATCATCAATATGATTCAGATCACCTGCTTCAAAAAATCTTGTTTCATCTTTAAGTAATTCATTGATCTTCTCTTTTTCGCTGTGTCCAAATAGTGCATCAATTTGATTCTCTTTAAAAAGCCCTTCCCCTTTAGTCCATACACCACAACCTGTGAAGACTACTCTAGGGGTATTTGGAAGTTTTTGCAGTGATCGTATGTAAGATCGTGCTGTAGTATCAGCACTATTAGTTACTGTACAAGAATTGATCACAACAATATCTGCTTGATCTTCACTTGGAACAACATCAAAATCTTTCAAATTTGATATCATCACTTGAGAATCAAAGATATTGGTTCTGCAACCAAAAGTCTTGAAAAAAACTTTTTTAGCCACCTTCTGGTCCATCAAATAATCCATTGCTTGTGTTACTTCCAGGAAGTAATGAATCAGGATCTACACTATGTTCCCGAACACGTAATGTTTGAGTTGGGTAAGCGATGGTAATATCATCTGCAGCTTTAAAGGCTTCAAGAATCTCCATACTAATCGTACTTCTTAAAGCTAATGTTGCATGTGAATTTGTAAAATACCACGTTGAAATAACAATACCATATGGTTCAATAAAAGAAAACACCCTTGGATCAACACTAGTACTTCTAAGAACATATTTTGTTCTCATTTTACTCAATGCTTTTCTAGTGATATCAGCATACCCTTTAGAATATTGTTTTGCAATCTCTTTTGCTAAATGGATCGCTTTTTTATGATTTGAATCAAAGGTAATATAGATATCAATTCCATCCCAAACTGTTCGCAAACCATCATAAGTATAATTAGCGATCAAGTCAGTAAAGATATAGTTATTTGGGATAAAAAAGACTCGTCCAGTTCTTCTATTAGTTGTATATGAGGTTAATGTTACGTCTTCTCTAATAGAGATTTTAAATAAAGAGATATCTAATACATCTCCTACAGCTTCTGTTCCATCTCTAGTAACTTTAATTCTATCTCCAACATTGATTGAGCCACTTGTCATAATCACGATCCAACCAAACATTGACATAAACCAGTCTTTTAATGCAATAGCAATACCCGCAGAGGCAAACCCTAGGAAAGTCACTAGATTGGATGCATTATCAATATAGGTAAATAAAAGAAAAATAACCACTAATACAACCAAAATAAAATTGATAAGTTTATTGGTACTATAGTGCCTATCATCATCTGTCACATATTTTTTTACTAACGCTTTTAATGCTAAAGAGAATAAGAAAAGTACAAAGATAATAGTAATAACTATAAATATCTCTTTAGCTTGTTTTTGGATATTTCGTTGAATTTCTAAAACGATTTGTTCAATTCTTCTACTATATACTTCATTCGTTGTAGTGACAATATCTTGAACCATAAAGAAATCTCGTTGTTCTTGCATAATA
>JBNLDA010000093.1:0-8228 GCA_050304095.1 Arcobacteraceae bacterium
ATTTTCAACACTGCATGATAAGATGCTTCGGGACCTTATCACTGATATTTCAGCGATGTTGCGGAAGATTGTTGATATCAAATTATATTCTATTGAGCAAATGACCTATGGAGAGTTTATTCTCTCAATTCCTCAGTTAACATCATTGAATACTTTATCAATCAAACCTCTTGAAGGAAGAATTGTTATTGAATGTAACCCCGCAATTTCTCATAAGATCATTACTGAACTTTTAGGAAGTGGTGCGGTATCAGCAAGTGATAATCTTGATAGAGAATTAACTGAAATTGAAGTTGAGATATTTGATCATTTTTACAAAATGCTTGTACAACATATGTTCAAAGCTTGGGATGAAGTAAGTACACTAAACTTCAAGATAGAATCGCGTGATACCAATGCTAATGCGATTCAAATTATTTCAGATCACGAAATCGTACTTTTAGTGGTACTTGAGATTACTATTGATGAAGAATCTGGATTTTTATCTATTTGTTATCCAATTACGTATATTGAACCATTACTCAATAAGATCGTTCATAAACTTTTTGCCGAAGGGAAAGGGAAAAAAATTAGTCGAAGAAGAGATATCACCACTCTTATTTCTGGAGCTAAAATGAATGTACAATCGATCATGGCTGAAACAGAAATGACTGTTGAAGAGATCTTAAATTTAAAGAAAAATGATATTATCATCTTTAATAAAAACGCTAATAATCCAACGAATAAAATATATATCAATAATAAAGAGAAGTTCTTAGGACTCTCTGGTAGTCAAAATAGAAGAAAAGCAGTTCAGATCAAAGCAAATCTAGATCATGAAAAACAAGAAACTCTCACAATCTTAAGAGAAATGCAAATTGAAAGAGAACAACAAGCAAAACTAAATAAAGAAAATATTCATCGACTTCTAGCAGAGAAGGATATTTGATTTTAATATTTATGTTCAATATCAAAAAATGATTTTTTGATCAAATTTTTTAAATCAATCTCTTTTATAATCTCTTTTATCTTTTCACTTGCCCCACCATTTCCAAATGGATTTACTATATTAGCTATTTTATTTTTGAATTCATTTGATAATCCAAGTTGTATTGATGATACAATTGCATCAAATTGTGCCGGACAACTAATAACACTTTGTGCTTCAATTCTCCCTTTTTGTCTATCTCCAATATTAATGGTAGCAATATTAAAACTAGGCACTTCCAATAAACCACTAGAACTATTACCAACCACACAATCAATGTATTGCATAGCAGACAGATATCGTAATTGTCCAAGAGAATCAAATGCAATCGATTTGAACTTATTATTACTGACATAATCATCTATCATTTGATTAATGATTCGTCCATTTGTATCGCAATTTGCTTTAGTAAAGATAATCTTCATATCTTCAAATTGATCAAGAGCCTTTAGCAATTGTGAAAATTGTTCTTGTGCTGTTGCATCTTCTAATGTTACTGGATGAAATGTAACTAGAACATGATATGTTGCATCTAGAGTAAATCCTATAGAATCTTCAAATTCTTTTTTAGACAGTAATGGTAATCTCTTTATATTATCTATTCCCATTGCGCCCACATTAAATACATATTTTGGATTTTCTCCTAATTGAATTACTCGTTTTCTATACTCTTCTGTCGCAGTAAAGTGTAGATGACTCATCTTCGTAATACTATGTCTTATAGCTTCATCAAATGCACCTTGAGTCGTTTCACCACCATGTATATGTGCGATTGGGATTCTAGCCACCAATGCGGCAGAGGCTACTGCAAATAATTCAAAACGATCGCCTAATAATATTAGTAGATCAGGTCTCTTTCTCTCAAAATATTCTGCAAATGAACTCAATCCTAATCCCATAGATTTACTTACGGCCACTTCTGAATCACTATCAAACAATATCTTAATTTTTTCATCAATCGCAAAATCTTTTTCGATCTCTTTATAAGTTAACCCAAAGTCATTACTTAAATGCATTCCTGTGACAACCAATCGCAGATCAAAAGCTGTATCTTGCTCCAATGCTTTTAGCAACCAATATAATAAACCATATTCAGCTCTTGTACCTGTCACTACACATATTTTTTTAGCATTCATTGATCAATTCATCCTCACAATAATCTTTTGTAGCAATTTTACCTAATATTTTATCCCATAACATTGGTGAGATTCCATTGCCAGGCCTTTTAACCGTTAGATTGTTTTCACTCAATTTTTCGCCCTTTTTAATCTCCTTAGCTGCAACAATACTTTTTCTAGCAACATCCATATTGGGTGTTTCACTTTGAGTTGGTTGTTTAATACCATCCCCTAAAGCTAATTCAATATTACGAATTGAAGCTACCATGGCACTCAATTCATCTGGCTCCAAACTGGCTTTATGATCTGGTCCATCCATTGTTTTGTCTAAGGTAAAGTGCTTTTCGATCACTTTAGCTCCCATTGCAACCGCAGCAATATCTACTTCGATACCTAATGTATGGTCACTATATCCATAATCTAGATTCAACTCTTTTCCTATGGTTACCATAGCATTTAAGTTCACATCACCCATTGGGGTAGGATATTGCGTATTGGCATGTAAAACAGTGATCTTTTCTTTTGATGTTCCATTATCATTAAGTATCTTTACTGCCATTTTTACTTCATCAAGATTTGCCATACCTGTTGAAAGGATGATTTGTTTATTTTGTTTACCTAAATATCTTAAATAAGGTAAATTCGTTATCTCTCCACTAGGAATTTTAAAAATTTCTAAACCTAAACTTACAAGTAGATCAATACTTGCTAAATCAAATGGAGTTGAGAGAAAAATGATATTTTTCTCACTACAATACTCTATTAACTCTTGATGATCTTCTAGGCTTAGTTCTAGTTTTTTGATCATCTCATATTGTGATTCATTTGAAGAGGTGTTTTCTTTTTGATATTGAGCTTTTTGGGCATTTTTAGATACGAGAGCCTCTGCTTTAAACGTTTGAAATTTAACTGCATCTGCTTTTGCATTCACTGCTACATCAATAAGTTTTTTGGCTATTTCTAATGAGCCGTTGTGATTCACACCAGCTTCAGCAATGATAAAAACTTTATTGTTGTTTTGCTGGTGTACCAAAATAAACTCCTTGTTTTTTACAATCTTCAAATACAGTTGAAGAGGCACCAATGGTTATATTTGATTGAATTTGTACGGTTGGTAATATTGTTGCACTTGCACCAATAAAACAATTATCCCCAATACTCACTACTCCATTAATATTAACATTTGTAGCTATATAGTTATTATCACCTAAATTACAATCATGCTCGATAATACTTTTTGTATTGATCACATTATTTGATCCCATCACTACACTATTGTTCACCAAACAATGATGCATCACAATATTACCTTGTCCCATGTAAGTATATTGTGAGACATATGCTGTGGAAGCAATTAAATTGGGAAGATTGAATTCTAAATTCTTTAATATATTAAATACTGAATTACGAAGCATATTATCACTTTTTGATCCAATAGCTACAAAAGCATTATCGATACTTTTTCGTAAATTTGGAAGATCATCATCACAACCAATGATCTCATATCCACATATAGATTGACCTATATTTTCTTTTTGATCAATAATTCCAATGATTTTATATTCATTAGTGGATTCAATCACTTCAATGACTGACTTACAATGACCACCCGCTCCAACTAAAAGTATCTCTTTATTCATGATTTGGCCACTCCATTTGGTAAACAAACATATTCATTGACTACTTTTTCGGATATGATATTATTGGTTGAAAAATATTTTTGATATGGCTTCATTTTTGATACCTGACTCCAAATAGGACGAGCCATGATCTTCTTTTGTGCTAATTGCTCAATAAAATATTCCAAATCTATTCCATTTAATTTAGCTACTATAAACCAATGGTTGCTATGTTCATTTGGCTTTATTAACTGTAAAGATTCATCCTCAAATTGTTTATAAATCTTTTCAAATTGTGCTTTTTTCTTTTCCAAAATATGATCAATTTGCTCTAATTGAGCCAAGCCTAAAGCGGCATTTATATTTGGCATACGGTAATTATAACCTATCTCATCATGCTCATATAAATATCGATGCGCTAATTTCGCAGTGGTGCTTAAATGCAATGCTTTTTTATAGATTTCTTGATCATTAGTAACTAGCATTCCACCACCACCAGTGGTAATCACTTTATTTCCATTAAAACTATAAATTCCCACTTTTCCAAAACTACCACACATTTGATTAGCATATTGAGTTCCTAAACTCTCTGCAGCATCTTCAATTAAAATGATATTATGATTTTCACAAATTGATTGTAAGGCTTTTATATCACTTGCAAATCCCATATTATGCATCACAATACAAGCTTTGATTGGTTTATTTGTTGATTTATTTATTCTATATCCATTTTGCTCATAAGTCTCATTTTGCAAAAAATCTTTCATAGCTTTGGCACTTAACCCAAGAGTTGATTCTTCAATATCTAAAAAAACTGGATCAGCTCCAGTATAAACTATAGAAGCCGCCGTTGCCACAAATGTAAGATCAGGACAGATCACCTCATCATTAGCCCCAATGCCACAACTTAATAATGCTAGATGCAATGCGCTTGTCCCATTAACAGTGGCTACTGCATAATCAACTTTACAATATTTTTTCATTGCTTCTTGAAAAGAATCTACATATTGCCCAACACTAGATACAAAGGTAGAATCGATACAATTTTCTAAATATTTTTTTTCATTTCCATTAAAATAAGGTTCATGTAATGGTATAAAATCTTGGTGCTGATAAATCCCTCGATAAATAGCATTAAGTTTATCAAAAATTGAATTACTCATATCTACTTTCCAACTTATCTTTATACCATTCGTAGGTTTTCGATAACCCCTCTTCTAATGAAATTTTTGGTTGAAAATCTATCAAAGAAACTATTTTGGTAATATCGGGACATCTTCTACTAGGTGAACCTTGCGTCGCACTTTTAGGAATGATTTTAATATCTTTTTCTAAAGTATTGGCTATTTTCTTCACAAGATCACCTATACTGATCTCTTCATCTTGATTTCCAATATTGACAATTTCTTTATTTGTATTAGAAGATTGACAAGCTAAAATAGTCATTTGTAGTGCATCATCTACATAACAAAAGGCTCTTGTATGCTCTGCAGATACCACTTCAATTGTATCTTGATTTGATATTTTAATAAACATCTCCGGAACCACATGTAAAAATCCCATTCGAGGACCATACACATTGTGATATCTTACAATTGTGAAAGGGATATTATATTTTTCACCATAATTAAAAAATATAGATTCACCATACATTTTACTTAACATATATGTTGTTCTAGGAGAACTTACATCATCAAGCGTAAGTGCTACCTCTTCATTCGTTGGAACTTCTATCCCAAAGTGTTTTAATGTTCCTGCATATATTTCACTCGTTGAAGAGAATAAAACTTTTTTAAGTGTTGGAACCTCTTTTAGAAATTCTACTAAGTGTAAAGTAGAAATTGCATTTACATACAAAACTTTATCAGGATTTTCGATCACATTCTTTACTCCAATAACGGCAGCCAAATGGTATACAAAATCAAGATCTCTGGGTAAATTTTGATAGGTTTTTTCATCTGTCAAATCTGCTTGGATGAATTTGAGGTTTTCGTTTTCTAATAAGCTTGAAAAATCATCATCCAATCTACCTCTTGCCATATTATCAATTACTATTACTTGATTGTTTTGATCTTCTAAAAGTTTTTTAACCAGAAAGTAGCCAATAAAACCAGCTCCACCAGTGACTAAAATTTTATTCATTTGTATTATTTCCTTTTAGTGTATTCCAATGCCCTTTACCAATCCCTATAGTATGTACATTAGCTTTGATTAATTCTTGTGCTTTTTGATCATCAAGTATATTAAATGTATCAATAACTACCTTACACATTGGAAATATCTCCATAAAATATTTGGTATCCATTTGTAAATACTCTTTATGCCGTACTGTTAATACAACCACTTCAATATTTTTTGATGTAAGATTTTTTATATCTTGGTCAATGGTAATTTGCTTTTCTTCCCAATAAGAAACAATAGGATCATGCAAATAAACATTCATTTGGGCATCAATACATTTATCATAAAAGATCTCAGTTGGAGAATATCGTGTATCTGCGACATCATTCAAATAAGAGATTCCCAATATAGCAATATTAACTCCTTGAAGTTGTTTTAAATATTGTTGCATCAATTCAAAAGTATATAAGGGCATTTGATCATTGATATTAATAGCATTCAGTGAAGTTTGAAGATGCTGATCACTTTCAAACAATTCACTATAAGCCCAATCAGCCAATAATGAATCTTTGGTCAAACAATATCCACCCACTCCAAAACCAGGAGACATAATATTATTGTGAGTTGAGCGCATTTTAATAGCATCCAACACTTCAAAAAGATCAACATCAGCCGTATTGGCAAATTGGGTCCACTCTTGCATAAAAGCTATATTCATCGCTCGATAAGAATTTTCCAATACTTTTGACATCTCTGAAGCTGTTGTAGATTTTAATTCAGATAATGGATACTCTTTTGTATTGATAAATGTGTCAAAAAATTGTTTTGCTTTTTGTCTTGAAGTTTCGTTGATTCCAGAAAAAACTCTGTAATAATTTGTAATGGAATTGAGATAATTTTTCCCAGGCATCACACGTTCATAGGAATGAGCTATATAGATTTTTTTAGGGTCTAGCCCTCTTTTTTGAAAACACTCATGAAATATTGGAGTGATCACCTTTTGTGTAGTCCCTGGAGGAACGGTTGTCTCAATGACAACAAGCGTTTCTTCACTGATATTATTGGCTACATCATAAATAGCTTGTTTATACCCTTCATAAGTAAAGCAATAATCTTGGGCATTTCCTATTGCAGATTTTTTAATATCTAGATGAATATCAACCACTACCACATCTGCTTTACTATAAGCATATTGACTATATGTAGCTAATATATTGTTTTGAGCTTTACTCTCAATATACGCTTGATCTATTTGTGTGTCATTTGAGACTATTGGAGCTTTAGCTTCATTAACTCTTGCGATTTTCCAATAGTTTTTTTCATCTCCCAAATCAACTCCAATGACATTGTAGATAGCTTGGTTTTGATTATTTTTTGCTAGTGCAAGTGCTGCAACCATCGCACTACCAACAAATCCAAGACCTTGAACAACAATAGTTTGACGGGTATTATTAACAAAAGTATCAATAATATTATTTTGGGTAACTGTATCTAAATCATAATAATATTGATCACCATATGGAGATTCTGAAATATTCATAGTACAAAACCCTTATATTTATTGATTTTATTTTAATACAAATAGTTAAAAACTACGCTGAAAACAGCGATATACTTTAGTTATTATCAAGAGTTATTTTTGTACACTAAATAATTAAACTTTCTTATTGGATATCAAGTGTGTTAAATTTAGAGCAATTAATTTTATTCCCATCAGACACTATAGCTAAAGCACTACAGGTGATCGATAAAGGAACATTAAGTATTGCTATAGTCACTGACCAAGATAAAAAAGTACTTGGAACCTTAAATGATGGTGATATCAGACGAGCTTTACTCAAAGGGTTCACCTTAGATTCAAGTATCGAAAACATTTACCATCCAAATCCAACGGTGTGTTCATACAAAGATACCAAAGAATTCATTATCAAAACAGCTATTAAAAATAAAGTCTATAAAGTCCCAATAGTAGATGAACAAAATATCTTACTTGATGTATTGGATTTAGCTACACTTTTAGAAAATAGTGAACGAAAAAATAGAGTCATACTCATGGCTGGAGGGTTAGGAACCAGACTACATCCCCTAACACACAAAACGCCAAAGCCTCTTTTAAAAGTTGGAAATCAACCCATACTTGAAACGATCATTAAAAATTTTGCTTCACATGGATTTAAAAATATCACCATTAGTGTTAATTACAAATCAGAGATGATCAAAGAATATTTTGAAGATGGTTCAAAATTTGGAGTTAATATTGATTATATAGAAGAAACAAAACAACTAGGAACAGTTGGGGCATTGAGTTTACTTGAAAATAAACCAAAAGAACCTTTTTTTGTAATGAACGGCGATCTTCTTACAAATGTCAATTTTATCAAATTACTTGATTTTCATATTATG
>JBNLDA010000094.1:0-8176 GCA_050304095.1 Arcobacteraceae bacterium
GGGATCGATGATAGCAAATATAGCGCATCAATGGAAACAACCATTATCAGTTATCTCTTCAACAGCTTCAGGAATATCTTTGCGATATAAATTGGGCGTAACGGTCGATAAGAATATGATTGTAGAAGATATGAATGATATAGTTGAAAGAGTTAATTATCTCTCTGAGAATATCAATACTTTTAGAAACTTTTTAAGAGAGGATAAGGTATTTAGAAAATTAAAAATTCAAGATGAAATTCAGACCGCATTGAATATATCTTCATTGATGTTAGTTGATAATGGAATTAAATTGATCAATAATATTGATTACAACAATATATTGGAACTGGATTTAGTAAAAGGTGAATTGCCAGAGGTGATTATAAATATTATCAATAATGCCAAAGATGCATTAACAGAAAAATTCATTAGTGATCCTTGGGTGAAAATTGATTTAGAATACACACAAAAAAATATCACGTTATCAATTGAGGACAATGCTGGTGGTATTCCTGAAGATTTCATTGAAAATATTTTTGATGAATATTTTACAACTAAAGCTGATGATAAAGGTACTGGATTAGGTTTGTTTATGAGCAAACAAATTATTGAAAAAAGTCTTGGTGGGAAAATTTATGTAGCCAATACTCAAAATGGTGCAAAGTTTTATATTGAATTTTCACCAATTCAAAGAGGGGAAGTGTAATGGATAAAATTGTTAAAGCACGTTCAATACTTTATGTTGAAGATGATCCATCAATTAGAGAGCCGATGCAAGAAGCATTAGTGCATTTTTGTAATGACTTATATGTTGCAGTGGATGGACAAGATGGGTACGACAAATATGTGCAATACAAACCTGATATCATCATTACGGATCTAAGATTGCCTGTTTTTGATGGATTGGTGATGTCAAAAATGATCAAAGAGATCGATAGTGAAGTGATCATTATTATTGCTAGTGCGCATAATGATCTTGAGTATTATAGAGAAGCCCTTGACCTTAAGATCGATGAATATTTGATCAAACCAATCAAATTTAATGTATTGCAACACAAAATTGCTAAATATGTTGAAAAAATAGAATTAAAAGAAACTTTAGCAAAACAAGAAATATTGATTAAAGAGCAAGATAAAAAATTAGCAATGAATAAGATGTATTCGATCATTCTAAATCAATGGAAACATCCTATTACAACGATAAATCAAATCTCATTAAACACGAAAAAAGGGTTGATAAATAATACAATTCCTAAAAAACAAATTTCTAAAAATTTAGATGATATTATTGAACAAACACTTCTGATCTCAAATACAATGGATGATTTGAAAAATTTCTTTGACTCAAATTCTTCAAAAAGTAATGTAAGTTTAGATTATAGTATCAAAACAACACTCAAATATATTCAAGCTGGTTTAGAGCAAAATAATATAACTTTGAATATTGAACAAGATATTAATGTTCATGATTATATCTCTTCTAAACCAAATGATATATGTATCATTTTACTAAATATTCTCAATTTTGCTAAAGAGATGCTTTTGGAAATTGATGATAAACCTAGAGAGATAAATTTAAAAATCTATACGCATGAAAAAGAGGTATTATTTGATATCTCTTTTAATGGAAAAATATTAGAAAAAGAGTTTATAGAGTCTTTATATAATGAGTGCACTATTAATGAGCAAACTGAACCTCTAGTCTTTGGATTGTGTATTACAAGAATTATGATTCAAGAGCATCTCAATGGTGAAATCATTATTCAAAATCAAGCCAAAACATTTATACCTCAATTTTTAATTAAACTTCCATTAGTCTGAATTTGAACTATTTTAAAAGGGTAAAATTTATTTATTTGTTGATTAATGAATAAAGTTGTACAATATAAGTCATAGTAATAAATTATTATTGGACTTATACCCGCATGAATGATATTGAACATTTGAGTAAAATTTCTAAGAATCTTAAAATATTGTATGTAGAAGATGATCCAACAGTACGTTCAAAAATGACTTCACTATTGAAGAATTTTTTTGATCACATAGATGTTGCTGTAGATGGTTCAGATGGCATAGATAAGTATGAACAATTTTTTCATAAACATAGAGTTTATTATGATATTGTGATTACAGATATTTGTATGCCTCATGTTGATGGTGTGCAATTGTCAAAGTATATTTTAGAATTAAACCCAACACAGCAAATCATGGTAATATCTGCTCATGATGATTCCAAATATCTTATAGAGTTTATTAATTTAGGGATCAAAAAATTTTTAATGAAACCATTTACTACAGCTTCAGTTATTGATGCTCTTAAATCAATCACAGCCAATTTTGATGAGATATATGAATCTGAAGTGATAAATTTAGATGAACATTATTCTTGGAATATGAAGGATAAGACGTTGTTATTTGATGGAAATCTAGTAAAACTCTCTTTTAATGAATTGGTGATTCTTGATATTATGTTGAGTAATCCTAATAAGATATACTCGTCGTATGATCTTTATGATGCCATTAAAATCGATAATTTAGACATTGATTTTTCAGTTGATTCAATAAAATCAGTGATAAAAAGATTACGTAAAAAGCTTCCAGAAGATTTGATTTCAAATGTTTATGGGCAAGGATATAAATTGAATAAAGAGGTATTTTTGTCTGAAAAAAACAATCAAAAATAGTTAAATGTCTTTTTTGACACTTTTGGGCACCATTTATTTTTATACTTATAACATATTAAGTAAAGGGTAAGTATGCAAGAACTTATTGGACGGTTTTCAATTTTATATGTAGAAGATGATCTGCTTTTGTCAAAAAAGGTCACGGCGATATTAAATGAAATATTTCATACAGTGTGTAGCGTACATAATGGTGTGGAAGCAATAGAATCATATAAAAAATATATAGAAGAAGAAAATAAAAGTTATGATCTGGTTTTAAGTGATATTAATATGCCATTTATGAATGGTTTAGAACTTAGTCAACAGATCAAACAAATCACACCCGATCAAATTATAATTGTGATGTCTGCACATAATGAAGCACATATTGAGCAACAGATCAATGATATTGGAATTGATTATCAAATCATAAAACCAATGGCTTTGGATCAATTAATAGAAGTATTGACTGATGTGAATAAGAGATTAACCAAGGTATAAAAATGGCTGAAAATGAATTATTGGATATTGTAGGCAAATTTAATATTCTTTATGTAGAAGATGATCTAAAAGTATCTGAAAAAACAAAAAATCTTTTTTTGGAGCTTTTTGCTAGAGTTGACACAGCATATAATGGTGCAGAAGCTATAGAGGAATATAATAGATACTATAAAGAAAATGGCCAATATCATGATATTATCATTAGTGACATTAGAATGCCTAAAATGGATGGGATCGATTTAGCTAAAGAGATAAAAAAGATCAACGAAGAACAAGAGATAATTATTATCTCAGCACATAATGAATCAAATGTTTTACAAGAATTAATTAATATTGGTATTCGACATTTTATTCATAAACCAATCCAATTAGATGAACTCATTAGTGTTGTTTCTACTATTAATAGATCTCTGAATAAAAAAACTAAAAAAACAGAAAAACTCAATGAATTAGAAAAAATGAACAAAGAGTTTGATGCCCTGTTAAAAGGGTACGATTCATTAGTGATTGCTTCTAGAACTGATTTGGATGGTAAGATCACCTCTGCTAGTGAAGCATTTGAGAAAATTTCAGGATATAGTAGTGCGGAACTCATTGGTCAATCTCATGGGATAGTGAGAAGTCAAGATGTACCAGATGAAATTTATGCACATATGTGGAAAAAGATCACTGCAGGAAAAGTATGGAGAGGAAAACTTAAAAACATTGCAAAAAATGGGGAACCCTTTTGGACTAAAACAGCTATTGCTCCTTATTTTGATGAAGAAAACAATATTATAGGCTATAACTCTATTCGAGAAGATATCACTGCAGATATGAAAATAAAAGAGCTTAACAAAAGGGTGAAATTACTTCTTAAAAATGCAACTGATGGATATTTGCTTTTTAATGAAAAGTTGGAAGTTTTACCTGGTTATTCTGATGCATGTTTAGAAATTTTCGATAAAAAGTCGATTGATGGAATGAATGTTTCCCAACTTCTATTTAGTTTGGATGAAACAAATCAAAAAGTCTTTGAATTGGGAGTAGGACATATCTTTACTATTGATAGTAAGATGAAAAAAGAGTTATTGATTGACCTTTTGCCAACTGAAACAAAGTTAGAAAAAAAATATATTAATATTAAATTTAAAAGTGTCAATAGTAAAAATATGATGGTGGTTATCCAAGATGCCACTGAAAAAATAGAATTACAACAAGAATTAGAAGTACAACATAAACATCAAAAGATGATCATACAGATAGTTTCAAATATTTATGATTTCTTAGAATTAAAAAAAGACTTTTTAAAATTAATTGAGACTATTTATTCAAAAAATAGTGATGATGAGATAGATATTCCAGAAGATACTGAAGATATGTTAAGAAAATTACATACCTTTAAAGGGCTATTTTATCAAATGCAAATGTGCGATAGTCCTGATGCGATTCATAATTTGGAAACTACTATTGCACATATGATTAAACAAAATATTACTATTCAGCAAATTAGTAATGAAGCGAATATTAAAACGGCGTTTAATCAAGATTTGATGGTATTGGAAAATACGTTAGGAAGTGGATATTTCAATAGTCAAATAAAAATGGAACAAAACAATAAATTATTGAAGAAGTTTAAGTACAAAATGAAAAGCTTGATCAAAAATCCAGTGAATATAAATTATAAACTGCAATCATTGATATCACAAATTGATATTTTGGCTTATATAGATATTCATGATTATTTTGTAAAACATATTGATCTTGTTGAACATTTAGCAGAATTATTGGATAAACCTATGCATAAACTTATTATTAATGGGGATAAACAGCTAAAGGTTCCTCCAACCTTTAAACCATTTATTAGAAATTTAGTGCATGTCTATAAAAATTCAGTGGATCATGGTATAGAAGATAGTGAAACAAGATATGGTCTTGATAAAGATGAAAAAGGTACCCTAGAGTGTAACTATTCTTATGCAGATAAACATTTACATATATATATTAAAGATGATGGACGAGGAATCAATATTGATGCATTGATCCAAAAAGCAATTGAAAGTAAGATCATTTCAAAAGAGCAATCACTGTTATTGGGTGAGCAAGATAAATTGAATTTGATCTTTGTTGATAACCTGTCTACAAAGAACAACGTAAATGAGATTTCTGGTAGAGGGGTTGGGTTGGCTGCCCTTAAACAGTCGTGTGAAGAGCTTGGTGGAATTGTAAAAATTAAAACAGAAAAAAATGTTGGAACGGAATACTATTTCAAAATTCCAATGATCAAATTAATGGATAATTATGAAACGGATATTGATTATGAAGAAAAAGTTTCTATTGTTGAAGCAGTTTCAAAAAGAATAAAAACATTTTTTAAAGAAGATCTATCTATTGATATAATCGATGCTCGATTTGTAGATGATGTGATGTTGCTCAATAAGATCAATACTTCTGTTGATATTACAAGCAGTGGATTTGTACAAACAACATTGTCTTTTAGTTTCACTCCAGAGATTGTAAGACGTTTCACTGAAGTGTGCTTTGATGATCTATTGGTAGATGAAGAAGAATATCAAAATAGTATTGATGAGGTATCAAAAGAGATAGTCAATACATTAGTTGGGTTATCTTTACAAGATTTTCCAGCAAAATATACTGATGGTGTTTTATCAATTCCAAAAAATGTTGATGAACAATATCTTCAGAAAATGTCTGAAGATGAAGAATATAAGATGATTACCATGGTGATTCAAACTAATCATGGTAATATGATTTTTAAATTATTTCAAAAATAAGTAAGGGGTGCTTATGTTAAATGTAATGATTGTAGATGATTCAAGAATCGTTAGAAAAACACTCAAAAATAAAATAGAAGAATTAGGGCATACAATTCAGTATGAAGCAGAAGATGGAAGACAAGCTGTCACACATTATAGACGAAATCAAGATAAAATCGATCTCATAACCATGGATATTTCTATGCCCGTTCTAAATGGAATTTTAGCTTTAAGAGAGATCATTTCTATGGATCCAGATGCGAAAATAGTGATGATCACTTCACATGGTGAAGAAGAGTTAGTTATGGAAGCAGTTATGCATGGTGCTGTTGGATATATCTTAAAACCAATTACGGCTGAAAAATTAAAACAGCAATTGGATAAATGGCATAAATAGATTGAATAGGAAATAGTATGAAAAAGGTTTCGTTAAGAAAATTACTTACAAAAAGTTTTTTTCAAGCAGCACTTATACCATTGATTGTTATTGAATTAACTCTATTAGTAATGTATTTTGGTATCAGTACATATATGGTTGAAAAAGGAAAAAAATCTTTGCATCATGAAATAGAATTAAATGTAAATTCGATTCTATCTAATGAAGCGAATGGGATCGATTTTCGACTCAGAGAGATTTCAAATTATGCAGCACTTTTACAAGATGAGCAACAAAGAATTTTTGCAAATAAAGATCAGTATCTCAAAACAATTAAAGCCCCGAAATTTGATTTTGCACCTAATAAGGTTTACTATAAAGTAGATAATGATGGTGGTGCAAGTTTATTTTATGGAACAAATCATAAAATTGAAAAAGAACAATTGGAAAAAGCCGTTTTCACTGAAGCTTTTGATCCAATGTTAAAATATGTTGTGGATAAAAATGAATTGATTGTAGCCTCTTATTTTAATAGTTATGATGATATGAATAGGTTATATCCATTTATCCCTGATGTATATTCTCAATATGATCCTTCACTCAATATGGAAGATTATAATTTTTATTATGATGCTGATGCAAAACATAATAAACAAAGAATCCCCGTATGGACAAATGCCTATCTTGATCCTGCAGGTCAGGGATGGATGGTAAGTTGCGTAGTACCAATTTATAATAAGGACTTTTTAGAAGGGGTTACGGGTCTGGATGTAACGATTGATAAATTTATTAAAAAAATTCTTCAACTTGAATTGCCATGGGAAGCATCTTCTTCTTTTATGGTGGGTCAAGATGGAACTATTTTGGCTATGCCTCAGAAAGTTGAAAAGATTTTTGGACTGAATGAATTAAATAAACATGAATATACCGATGTAATCAAAGAGGAGACAGAAAAACCCGATGAATTAAATATCATTAAAAATAATGCTATCTCAGCTTATTTTAAAGCCTCATTAAATGATATTAATAGTTTAAATGAAATTGAGGTTAATGGTAAGAAGTATATGTTGTCTGCAGCAAATATTCAACAGACTAACTGGAAACTTTTTGTGATTATTGATAAAGATATTGTATACGCTCCAGTAACGCAAATGGAAGAATTATCAAGTAGTATTGGTTGGATAGCAGTTGCTGGTATGGTTCTATTTTATGTGTTGTTCTTTATTTATATCTATTATAAAGTGCAAAGAATCTCAAGTGAGATATCTACACCAATTTCTAATTTAGCAAAAATCACCAAAGATTTTTCACAACATATGAAAATAATTAATAGTGATCAAACTGCTATTGTAGAGATAGATGAGTTGAATAAGAACTTTTATGATATGAGTGTTGAACTTGATAAGAAAGCATTTGAACTCAGAGAAATCAATAATGATCTTGAAGAAAGAGTTGTGTATGAGTTGAAGAAAAATAGAGCAAAAGATCAAGCAATGTTGTATCAATCAAGATTGGCTCAAATGGGGGAAATGATCTCGATGATCGCTCATCAGTGGAGACAACCATTGGCAATAATATCTTCTATAGTTTCTGGAGTTGGATTAAAGATAATGTTGAATAAATATGATCTTGATACCAAAGAGGGGCAATATCAATTATTGCAATATGTAACTACAGAAATGCATGAACTAGAAAATGTTACCCAAAATATGACACAAACGATTGATAAGTTTAGAGATTTTTATAAACCAGATCAAGAAAAAGTCATGGTTAAATTACCTCAATTAGTGGAAACAGCATTAGAACTGCTTGATGAAGAGATTCGAACACAAAAGGTGGTTATTTCTAAAGAATTTGAAGAGAGCGAACTTCAAATGAAAGTATTTAAAAATGATATG
>JBNLDA010000095.1:0-8145 GCA_050304095.1 Arcobacteraceae bacterium
ATCTAGTGAAATAAATTGAGGTATTTTTGGATAATGTTTGGTTGCAAATTGTGCTATTTCTAATATCTTTCTATCATTGAAAATATTCAAGGCTAAATTTGATGCCTTAGCTTCATATTCCTCTTTTGAGATTATATCAATAAGTGCAGTTTGTTTACCAGATATTTCAATTGAAATGATCTTGGTATTATCATTGATTACTTTTTCAATGATTGACCCATTTTCTAAAATTCTTGCAAATTCTCTTGCTTGGAAATTGATCTCATCAAAACCAGATTTTTTACTATCGATTTCATCAAGGACTACTTCAGGTAATATGATTAAGTTTGTTTTATTTTGTGAAAGCTTAAAGATATTGGTTGCATCTTCAAGAATGATATTGGTATCAAGGATAAAATATTTTTCAAAATTCATTATGCGTTTGTTTCCTCATTTTGTGCTGCCGTTCCTTTTGGTTTTTGTTGTCTTACTTTATAGATAATAAACAATCCTATTGCAATTACTATGCCAGTAAAAAGAAGCGAAAATGTTTTGGTTATTACATATCCTACAATTAACAATGATAATAGTGTTGGCACTTCATTATAAGCTCGAAAGAAATTTCCGGTTTTTGTACATGTACCCTGTTCTAATTGTTTCATATAATATCCTAGAGAAAATGAATACAATACTAAAAGAAAAGCAACAAAAAGTTTTGCATGCATCCACCCATCACCTTCAGTCAATAGATCAGGTCTGAGATATAACATCCACAATCCACTTAGTACAGTAGCCCACATAGCTGGTACTCCAATATATTTGTACATTTTATATTCTTGAATTTTCACTACATCTACAAAATCTGGTTTATCTTTATACTCAGTGTGATAAACATATAATCTTGGTTGATAAAATAGCATGGCCATCCATGAGATAAATGACATGATATGAAAAGTTAATATCCATAAGTAATAGTTCATAATATCCATTAGTTTCTTTTCTCCTTGATTTTTTCACTCCATTCATGAAGTGTTTTTTCAAAACCGATTAATTTTGTTTGATAGAATTTTAAATCTTCTACTAAATACTCTTGTGCACAATATCCTCCAAAGTCATGTGGATATTTATATCCAGTTGCAATAGAATCTATATGTTTTGGTATAGATAACATTTTACCATCTTGTACCGTTTGAATAGCTTTATTAATTGCACTATAGGCACTATTCGATTTTGGTGAACTACATAGATATATGACACATTGTGCAAGTGGAATTCTAGCTTCTGGATATCCAATCTCTTTACATATTTGATGTGTACTCACTGCAATATTAAGTGCATTTGGATTTGCATTTCCTATATCTTCACTAGCAAGTATCATCAATCTTCTAGTGATGAATTCTACTCTTTCACTTCCAACAATTAATCTTGCAACATAATACAATGCTGCATCAATATCACTACCACGAATAGATTTGATCATTGCGCTTGCTAGATCGTAATGACTATCTGCACTATTCATTCCATCTACTTGCGCACTCATTCTGAGCTCTTGTAAAGTAGATAGTTTGATCTCTTGATCTACTTTAAATGCAAACTCTATAAGATTCAACAACGATCTAGCATCTCCAATGCTAGTATTGATCAAGTATTCTTGAGATTCTTTATTGATGGTTGTATTAAGTTTTTCTTCTGCTTTTTTTATGATCACATTTAAATCATCTTTATTATGTGGTTGAAATTCATAAGTAAATGATCGAGATCGAATCGCATTTGTTAAAGAAAAAAATGGATTTTCTGTACTAGCACCAATTATTCTAGCTTGATTTTGTTCCATAATAGGCAATAGAACTTCTTGTTGATTTTTACTCAATCGATGTACTTCATCTATGAAGATCAAAGGTCGAATTAAACTATTGGTATGTTTTTTTACAATGTTTCGTAAATCTTCAATTTTTAAGCTTGTGGCATTGAGTGAATAGTATTGAAGGTCTGAAGTTTTTGCAATGATCTTAGCTAAAGAAGTTTTTCCAGTTCCAGGAGCTCCATAAAAAAAAAGATGAGGAATGTTTTGACTTTTAATGAGTTTATATAAAGCTTTATCTTTTGCTAATATATGTTTTTGTCCTACAAATTCCTCTAGGTTTTCTGGCCGTAAAATATTTGCTAAATCATTCATTGAGCTTTATTTTTTTCTTGTTCCTTCAAATATTTTCTTAAGTCTCTATATTCTTCTTTTGTTAAATATCTTGTTTTCCCTGTAGGAAGATTATTCAATGATATTCCTCCATATTCTAATCGTTTTAGATCAAGTACATCAAGATTAAAATTTCCAAAGAATCTTCTCAACTCTCTATTTTTACCTTCTGAAATAATTACTTTTAGTTTTGAATAGTTTCTTCCAGAATTGATAACTTGATAGTTGATAAATGGGGCAAAAGTCATCCCTTTTATTTCTGTTTTCTCATGAGCTCCTGCAGTTGCATCTTCAAGTTGCAATCCTGCATCCATTGCTTCAAGAACTTTTTTAGTAATAGGGCCATTTACTTTTAGTTTATAGACTCTCTCTAATGTTGAATGCATTAATGCATTGATAATGTCAACACTATCTGAAAGTAATAATACACCTTCACTAGCAAAGTCTAGTCTTCCTACAGGCATAAAATGTTTATATTTATGTGGTAAGGTATCGTAAATAGTTTTTCGCCCTTTAGGGTCTTTTTTAGTTACTAATTCCCCTTTAGCTTTATTATAAACGATAACAGTATACATCTCTTCAGATTTGTCTCTTACATTTCTATTTTTAACTTCTATCTTATCTTCAGAAGTAACTTGTGTTGACATATCTGTAACGACTTTATTGTTTACTTTTACATGTCCCTCTTGGATCAATACATCTGCTTCTCTTCTTGAGTATGAAGTATTATGTGAGATGTATTTATTTATTCTCATTGCGTCTGCCATTATTTAATTCCTGCTTCAATTAGATCGTGAATATGTAAAACACCCTCTAATTCATTTTGTTCATTTATTACGATAAGTAATTGTATTTTATATTCTTCGATCATCTCTAGTGCATCACTTGCCAAGAGATTTTTGTTATTGAGTGTCTTTGGATTCATTGTTGCTATAGTTTCTACAGAGGCATTCAATGAAAAATTATCTTCCATTAATGCACGTCGTAGATCACCATCACTCATGAGTCCTATTACCCTATTCTTTTCATCTACTATAATCACATTTCCTAAACGACCTTCAGTCATAATTATAATGGCATCTTTAATCAATGTTCCACGTGAAACAATTGGTAGATTTTCTTTTCTAAGTAGATCATCTACTTTTACAAAAAGTTTTTTTCCTAATGTTCCACCAGGATGAAATGATGCAAAATCCTCTTTTTGAAAGTTTCGTTTTTTCATTAAGCATATTGCTAATGCATCACCTAAAGCCATTGTTAAAGTGGTAGATGAAGTTGGAGCTGTATCAAGTGGACAAGCTTCTTTTTGTACAGATATATCTATAAAGATATCAGCATAATTAGAAAGAGTAGAATTCTTTTTACTACTCATCGAGATCAATGGGATATCAAATCTTTTTAGATGTGGTAAGATCTGAATAAGTTCTTCACTTTCACCACTGTAACTTATAGCAATAACAATATCATTCTTCCCTATCATACCAAGGTCGCCATGCATTGCTTCAGTTGGATGAAGGAAAAAGGAACTTGTACCAGTACTTGCAAATGTTGCAGCGATCTTTGATCCTACAAGTCCCGATTTCCCTACACCACAAATGATCACTTTTCCTGCACAAGAAGAGATAAGTTCAACAGCATTGTTTATTTCATCAGAAATATTCTTTGAGGCTAATTGTAATTGAGTTGATTCAATCTCTAAAACCTCTTTGGCAATCTGTTTATAATCCATTCTCTCTCCTTTAAAGGTATATTATAACATTATTGTACGAATAATGTAGGAACGATCATTGGGTATTTTTTATATTTTCTTACACAGTGCTTTCTAACAACTTTTCTTAGTTCATCTTCTAATATCTTGTTGTTTTTCAAAATACCTGGTTTTACATTAGTTAAATATGTAGATAATAGATCTTCTATCTCTTTAGCAAAGAATTTCTCACCTTTATTGCTAATCAATCCAAAACTACTTACTTTTGGTCTATTTACTACTTTTCTTTCATCTTCACTGATTTGAGCAACGATCATTACAACACCTTCATTGGCCATTGTTTGTCTATCAATAACAACATCATCAGCAATTTTGTGGTTCATCATATTATCAATATATACTTTACCAGTTTTAACAGTTTTTACTTTTTTAAGGTATTTTGGTGTTATTTCAACTTGTTCCCCATCACTTAGAATATGGATATTTCTTTCTAATACTCCACAATCAATTCCTGTTTTAGAGTGTTTAACAACGTGATTATATTCCCCATGAATTGGCATAAAGAATTTAGGTTTTACTAGTCTTAACATTAGTTTTTGTTCTTCTTGAGCAGCGTGTCCTGATACGTGAATCTCACTAAAATCTTGATATGCTACTTGTGCTCCACCTTTTAATAAGTGGTTAATAACACCTGAAACACTTGCTTCATTACCAGGAATTGCTTTAGCTGAAAGGATAATTTGATCACCCTCTTTGATTTTGATGTGTCTATGTTCGTGGATAGCCATTCTATAAAGCGCACTCATAGATTCACCTTGACTTCCAGTCGTCACAACTAAAATCTCTTTGTCATTGTATTTATTGATCTCATGTGCATCAATAAATTTCTCTTTAGGGAATTTGATATATCCTAAACTCATCGCAAGTTCAAGATTCTTTTCCATTGATCGTCCGATAACACAAATTTTTCTATTGTATTTTAATCCATGTTCAATTGCCTGAGCAACTCTGTGGATATTTGAACTAAATGTAGACATGATTACTCTACCTTTTGCTTTTGCAAAAAGATTATCGAATGTAGGACCTACAGTCTTTTCTGATTTTGTAAAACCTGCTGAATGGGAGTTTGTTGAATCACTTAGTAGTAGTAAAACACCCTCTTCCCCATAATGAGCAAGTCTATGCAAATCTGTTGGAAATCCATCAATTGGAGTATGGTCAATTTTAAAGTCACCCGTATGGATGATTGTACCAGCTTCAGTTTTGATTGCAAGAGCTGAAGAATCAATAATTGAATGCGTGATGTGCATCCATTCAATTTCAAATTCCCCTATTTTGATTGGGGTTCTTTTTGAAATTGCTCTAAAATAGCTTCTATGCTGTTTCATCTTATGTTCATCAAATTTTGAACCAATCATTTCAAGTGGTAATGAAGTCCCATATACAGGAAACTGCATCTCTTTAAATAGATATGGCATAGCACCAATATGATCCTCATGTCCGTGAGTAATCACAATACCTGCTATTTTACTTTTGATTTGTCTGATATAAGTAAAATCAGGAATTAAAATATCAACACCATGCATTGTCTCATCTGGAAAACTCATCCCAACATCTACAATGATAGCACAGTTATCAGTTTCGACAACCATCATATTTCCACCAATTTCACCTAATCCTCCAAGAGGGGTAATTCGCACTTTTGCATCCGTTTTTAAGTTCAATTTATAGTGTGGATTAAGTCTGTCTTTATGGATTTTTTCATTGATAAGATAAGCTTTTTTAAGATCACTTCCCCAACCTTTTCCACTTTTTGGCTTAGCAGCTTGTGGTTGCTTAGGTCTTGGTTTTCTTGGTTGTACTTTCTTTTCTGTTATAGTTTCTTCAGTAGTCGTTGGTTGTATAGTTTCTTGTTGTTCAGTTTGAGAAACTTCATTGTTTTCTGTCATATTGTATCACCTTGTTATAAATATGGTGGTACAAAGATGCCGAAATTTCATGAGGTCGTACATTGTCATCAATATCAAGTTCTTGATATATTTTTTGGATGATTGCTTTATCAACACTTGACAGAAGATTCTTTGAAAGTTTCTTTCTAGGCTGCATAAAGCAGCTTTTTAAGAACTTGTTGAATCCTTTATCAAGCGTTTTTGAATCATCTTTTTTGATATATAAAATACTCGAATCAACTTTTGGAATTGGATCAAAAGATTCAGGAGGAACATCGAACAATATCCTACATTCTTTAGAGACTAATTGTGTTATAATCGCTAAAGAGCTGTATTCCTTATTGCCAACTGTAGCACTGAATTTTTCTGCTACTTCCTTTTGAATCATTACCATGATATGCTCACAGTTATGATCTTCCAATGCATTCAATATGATATTGGTTGCAATGTAATACGGTAAGTTTGCGATTAAGTCATATTTACCGTCGAAAAGCGAGTGATCTTGTTTCCAAATATCTAGAACGTCAGTGTGGATCAGCTCTAGAGTCCCTTGCTTTAACTCATTTGAAAACGTATTTGATAGTATAGAGATCAAATCATCATCTATCTCATACGCTCGTACATCTTTGTATTTGACTAATTGTTTTGTCAAATCACCTAAGCCAGGGCCAATCTCTACTAACTTATTGTTATTGTTGGGCATCGCTTCGATGATCTTAAATAAAACTGACTGGTCTTTTAAAAAGTTTTGACCAAACTTCTTTTTTGCTTTTACATTATTCATAACAAAAAATGATAGTACCCTAACAATACTTAATTTTATCTAACTTTGGAATTGCTACGATATAATATGGAAAAATTTATAGGAATTTTATGAGTACGGAACACAATAAATCCTTTTTTGCTAAAAGAATTATTCCATGTTTGGATGTAAAAGACGGTAGGGTTGTAAAAGGTGTGAACTTTGTTGGATTAAGAGATGCTGGAGATCCGGTTGAAGTTGCACGAAGATACAATAATGAAGGGGCTGATGAGATCACTTTTTTGGATATCACTGCTAGCCATGAAAACAGAGATACGATTGTTGATATTGTTAAAGATGTTGCTAAAGAGGTCTTTATCCCTTTAACTGTTGGTGGTGGAATTAGAAAGCTTGATGATATCTATAAATTACTCAATGTCGGTTGTGATAAAGTAAGTGTCAATTCAAGTGCAGTGACCAACCCAGATTTTATCGATGAGGGTGCAAAACGATTTGGTAGTCAATGTATCGTTGTGGCAATTGATGTTAAAAAAGTTGCAGATGGCTCATATCATGTATTTGTAAAAGGTGGAAGAGAAGATACCGGACTTGATGCAATTGCATGGGCAAAAGAGGTCTATGATAGAGGAGCAGGGGAGATACTGCTTACTTCTATGGATACAGATGGTCAAAAAACTGGATTTGAACTTAATATCACTGAACAAATTAGTTCACTAGTGGATATTCCAGTAATTGCAAGTGGTGGAGCTGGGACAATGGAACATATGAAAGAAGCTTTTGAACATGGAGCACAAGCGGCATTAGCTGCTTCAATTTTCCACTATAGAGAGATTGATATTATGGATCTAAAACGGTATCTTAAAGAGAATAATATCCCAGTGAGATTGTAATGATTCTTTGTGCAGGACGAAACGAACAATTTAGCTTTGCAACACCAATTGGGGTAGGGCTTATTGAATCTGCCATTAATTTGACAAGAGTATGCTTGTTTGATAAACCTGAATTCTTACTATTTGTTGGGAGTGCTGGGTCATATGATCAGCAGAAGCATAAGATATTTGATATTGTTGAATCAACGAGTGCTGCAAACATTGAGTTAAGCTTTTTAAATAATGATTGTTTTACTCCATTAGACAATGTATTGAATTCTGAGACCAAATTATGTCAAAATCAAACGATCGTGAATAGCTCAAATTATATCTCTACAAACTATGAATTGGCAAAGAATTTTACAAAATATAATGTCACTATAGAAAATATGGAATACTATTCTTTATTAAGTGTTGCTAAAGAGTTTGATATACCAATAGCTGGTATATTCGTTATTACAAATTATACTAATAAAGATGCACATAAAGATTTTATCAATAATCATCAAGAAGCTATGAAGCGTCTAGTGGCTTATTTAGAGCAAAAAAATATCATAAAAAAATAAATCAATCAAAATAATGTTTCATGTGAAACATTGTTAAAAAAAGAGGATAAATGCAATCAATATTTGATTTTAGTTTAGAAGAACTACAAGCACAGATCAAACCATCATTTAGAGCAA
>JBNLDA010000096.1:0-8060 GCA_050304095.1 Arcobacteraceae bacterium
TCATTAGGACATGATGGTGGATATGTACTTCTTGATAAACCAAAAGAAGAATTAACAAAAAAAGAAAATAAATTTATTGATACTCATAATTTACAAACAATAGAAGAAGAGTTAGAAAACTTTTTAAAGGAATTATAAAATGGCTGATTTGATATGTGATTTTTGCGGAAAAAAAGTAAGTGAAGTAGAGAAAATTTTTAGTGCAGAAAATGCACATATCTGTAATGAATGTATTGATACTTGTTCTTCTGTAATTCAAAAAGAGGCATTAAAGAAAAACAAAAAAGAGTTTCAAAAAGGTTTGAGTGTCCCTGAAAAAATCAAAGAGCATTTAGACAATTATGTTATTGGTCAAAATGATGCAAAAAAAGTACTTTCAGTTGCATTGTATTCGCATTATAAAAGAATTGATACCCCAATCGTTAAAAATGTTGAGATTGAAAAATCAAATATCATGCTTATAGGTCCTACTGGAAGTGGTAAAACACTATTAGCTAAATCATTAGCAAAGATCATGGATGTACCTTTTGCAGTTGCAGATGCAACTGCATTAACAGAAGCTGGATATGTAGGGGAAGATGTAGAATCAATTCTTTCAAGACTATTGGCTGCAGCTGATTTTGATCTAGAACGAGCACAAAAAGGGATCATTTATATTGATGAGATCGATAAAATAGCCAATAAAAGTGAAAGTGCTACTAGTGGTAGAGATGTAAGTGGTGAGGGTGTACAACAAGGGCTTCTAAAGATATTAGAGGGTGGAGAGGTATATGTTCCTGTTAAAGGAAGTAGAAAAAGTTCAACAGCAGAAACTGTACTTTTTGACACAACACATGTTTTATTTATATGTGGTGGGGCATTTGTAGGACTTGTTGGTAGTGAAGAAGACAAAAAGAAAAACACCCCTAAAAAAATGGGATTTTTAAAAGAATCAAGCGAAGAAATTATCAAAGATATTGAATCAAAAGATTTGATTTCATTTGGTTTAATTCCTGAATTTATTGGTAGAATACCAGTGATTGCGACACTCAATCCATTATCATTAGACGATTTGATTAGGGTGCTCAAAGAGCCTAAAAATGCTATTATTAAGCAATATCAAGCACTCTTTGAACTTGATGGAGTAGAGCTTGAATTTAATGATGATGCACTAGAGTGTATTGCTCAAATGGCTGAAGAAAAAGGTGTTGGAGCAAGAGGTCTTCGAGGGATTATTGAAAAAATCATGTTGCCACTGCAATATGAGTTACCATCTAAAGATGATGTTGAAAAATGTATCATCACTAAAGAGTATATTGAAAAAAAATCAGAAGTGATTTTAGAATATGTAGAGATGGAGAAAGAAGCTAACTAATGGATGATCTTTCAACTGCATACGAATGGGCAAAAACGAATAAGTTTAATGAAGTAGAAATTCAGTACGCCACAATATTAGCCTTGAAAATATTGGATAGACAGTGTAAAATGGATTATGATAGCTATAATCTATTTATGTCTGTGTATGATGGGATCAATGATCAAATACCTTCTCCATTTGATAAGGGAGTGCATACTATCATCAATCTTGCTCGTGGGGATGATCCTATTGTTCCTAAAGCTGAATATAAAGAAGCAATTCATAATTTACGAATAGCCATGATGGAAAATATGGATAAGCCTACTATGAAAGCTTTTAAACAACTTGTTTGGGACTCTATAGAATAAATACGATATACTTCCATTATTGCTTATTGGATTCATATTGATAAAAATTACTAAACTCACTAAATTTACACTTTTACTTATTGCTTTAACTACTATGATGTCAAACGTGGCAATAGTAACTGTGATTCCTCATATGAAAGAGATTTTTTCACATGAGCCAAATATAGAATTACTTTCACGTCTTATGATCACCTTGCCATCATTGATGATAGCAATTCTTGCTCCATTTTTAGGGCATCTTATCCATCATATTGGTAAAAAGATATCTGCACTTTTTGCATTGGTTTTATTTGGAATATCTGGAAGTGCTGGACTATATTTGGATTCAATTGAATCTTTACTTACTTCTCGAGCCATTTTAGGAATTGCAATTGCAGCATTGATGATTGTATCCACAGCACTTGTGGGAGATTATTTTAAAGCCCAAGATCGGCATAAATTTATGGGAATACAAAGTGCTTTTACTTCTATTGGTGGAATTATCTTTGTCGTTGGTGGTGGAGTACTGAGTGATATAGATTGGAGATATCCATTTGGTATTTATTTAATAGGTTTTATACTTTTACCGTTTGTTGTGAAGTTTTTCATTGAACGCAATAAAAATGATAAAGATTTTGATAATGATTTGGAAGAATTAAATCCAAGACTTTTTCATATCTATTTTTTAGCTTTTTTGCTTATGGCTATTTTTTATATCCTGCCTACACAAATCCCATTTTTAATGATGAATGAATTTGGAGCAAGTGGAGCATTAACTGGCTCAATCATTAGTATAGCTTTTGTATTTCATGCTTTTGGGAGCCTTACTTTCGCAAAAATGAAGCAAAAAATTGAGTACAAAACGATCTATTTGATTGGTCTTGCTATTATTGCTAGTGGCTTTGTTTTTATAGGATTTATATCAAATATCTATTTGTTTTTCTTTAGTGCCTCTATGCTTGGTTTTGGTGGTGGTATGATGATGACCAATGTCAATGCTTGGATGCTAAGTAGGGCACATAGCTCCAAAAGAGTCAAAAGCTCAGGCTATATGACGAGCTCATTTTTTATGGGACAATTCTTTTCACCGATCTTTACTATGCCAATAGTCAGTTCATTTGGAGTACAAAATACATTTTTGATCTTAGGTGGTACAATCTTTTTTGGGATAGGGATTAGTAGTTTTATAGTGTATAAAAACTAAACCTCATTAACCAATAATTTACCAACTTCAATATTCGAATCAACGATCGTTTTTATTTTAAGATCTCGTAATTGTTTTTTCTCTTCTATTGAATCAATCTTGAGGACTATATTGATTTCAGGATTAAATTCCAATACTGCTTCACTAATGAGTTGTTTTCTGCTTGGATTACTTGCGGTTATGATTACACTACTTGCTTGATCCACATTAAGGGACTCTAGAACTGGTCTTTTATCTAAGTGACCAAAATAACTTTTATATCCTAGTTTTCTAGCTAATAGTACATGTTTGAGGTTATCTGAAATAATGACAAATGATTTGTTTTTTTCATGCAAGTCATGCGCAACAATTCTTCCTAAAACAGAAAAGCCAACTACGATGATGTGGTTTTTCTTGTCAATAGGAGTAATAACATCTGATTCAAAATACTCTTTTTCTATATACGAAGAGAGTTTATAGATATTGTTTACTATAAATGGTGTTAAGACCATGGATAACACTGTAATGAGAATCAAAAAACTTGCCATATCAGCTGATATGAGTTTATTTGATTGAGCTATTGCAAAAATAGCAAACGAAAATTCTCCAACACTAGCTAATGCTAAAGCAGTTTTAGCTGAGGAGTTTTTGTCTGATTTTCTTCGAACAATAAAATAAATCACCAATGCTTTAAATACAACCACCAAAGCAAAAATAGAAAATACTATATGCAAATTAAAGAAGAAATAGAGCATATCGATCTTTGTACCAACACTAAAGAAAAATGCTCCCAAAAGTAAATCTTTATATGTAGCAATATCTGATTCTACTTTCATGTGAAAACCAGTATCAGCAATAATTACTCCAGCAATAAAAGCACCAAGAGAATAGGTAAATCCTAATTCATGAGCTAAAATAGATGCTCCCATTACAATTGAAAATACTGATCCTACAAATAACTCTTCAAGTCGTGAACGAGCAGAATATCTTAAAAGTAGTTTTACAATAAGTTTCCCAAGTGTAAACATCACAATGACAATTAAAATTGCCGAAAAAATAGTTTTAGATAGAATCTGGGCAACTGAGAGGGTTTCATTACTTAAAAATGTAATAAGCAGTAAAATTGGAATTACTGCTAAATCTTGAAATATCAATATCCCCATTGATTTTTGTCCATAATCTGTGTGGATATCTTTTGATTCTTTTAAATAGGTCAATACAATTGCCGTGGAAGACAATGAAAAAGCAAGTGCCACTATAATTGAAGTAGTGCTATCTATATCAAAAACAAAATAAGCTAAAAGATAAATAGTGATACTACTTAAAACAACTTGCAATAGCCCATTGACCAGTAGGGCATCACCCATTTTTTTGATCTTTTCAAAATTGAGTTCAAGTCCAATGGTGAACATCAAAAAAACAATTCCAAATTCTCCAATAAGATCAAGAGAATCAATGCTGATGCCATTGAAATTAAATGCATAACTTATGATCGTACCAGAAAGAATATATCCAATAATATGTGAGATATTAAAGCGTTTGAATATTATATTAAAAACGGTTGCAATGAATATCGCTAAAAAGATAGCTAGTAAGATATGTTCCATGATGTAATTATATCTACTTTACTCACTGCACCGTTGAAGATTATTGCATATTAAATATACAGATTACACTGCACCCATAAGTTGTTTTGAGCTTTCACCAATAAGTTCACACATCTCTTCGTATGATTTTGTAGCTTCTTCTACATCTTCATCTAAAAGAGCATCATAGATTGCTTCGATCTTTTCTTCTGAACTCATTCTTTTCAAATCCCCTTTTTCTAGATCAGCTAAATCTACTAATTCGTTCCAAACAGAACTTTCATCTAACATGATTGCAGTGAATTTAATACCTTCATATTCAAATGTTCCATTACCATCTAAATCAGTTACATAAAGAATATATAATCCATCTGGTGTAAAGAATTCTTTGTATTTTTCAAACATTGGTTTAAAATCATTAAAACTATCAAGTTCACATGATAAAAATTTCATTGTTTCACCATTATTGATAGTAATAACTTGTTTTGCTTGAATTTTTGGAGGAAGTTTTCTATCTGGAGATAGTGCTTTTCCTTCTTCTATGATCAATGCACCTCTGTATGCATTAAGATCATCACTGATTGGACCATTAAATGATGGTTGCCACGCTAATTCATTTTCTTTGATAAAATCTGAGAATGTTGCCATAAAGTATCCTTATAAAGTTATGACAACATTAATGCAAGAAGTGTTCCCAGCTATTTTCTTTTTGCAAGTTTTTGTTTTAAAATGATCTTTCCAGCTTCAACACCAGGTTGATCATAAGTATTGATGTATAAGAATTTCCCGACAATTGAAGTAAGAAGTTCATAGCCAAACATCAATCGTGCTAGATTGTATTCATTTACTTTTCGAATAGTAATGACATCACAAGGAATATCTTTAAGGTCTTGTACCGCTTGTATCGTTGAATCTGCTTGATGATTGATTAGTTCAGAAAATTTCAATCCATGTATATAGTTTAGGTCTTCTAAGCCTTTCATTGGGATATCTGGAATTGTAGCTTCATCGTCAAAATCTTCTACTTTGATAAATGTAACGGTTTTATCTCTTTTCCCTTCAATGATCAATTGTAAAAATGAATGCTGATCTACTGGTCCTAAAATTCCAATAGGTGTAAGCCCTTGATTGGTGTTGTCATTGTCTATTTTTCCTAGACTCTCACCCCATAATTGCACATACCATTTATTGAACCCTTCAAGTTGTGCAGAGTAACTAAAGACAACATTGATATTGAATTTGTGTTTGTGTTCAGCCATAAATCTTGCTTTTGTCATAAGTGGTTGGAAATCTTCTCGTTGCTCAAAATATGATTTATACATATCCCTACACCCTTTAAGGAGTTTGTCTATATCTACTCAAATGATCGCTAACGGAACCAACCCTACATTACTAAAAACAGAAAATCTACCACCTACATCTTTAGGAATCTCAAAGGTTTTGATCTCATTAGCATCTGCAAAGACTTGAAGCTTGCTATCATTTTCAGTTATTACCAAGCAATTATTTTTATCTATTTTTACTTTTGAGCATAAATACTTAAAGACACTGATTGTTTCAATGGTTGTTCCAGATTTACTAATGATGATGAATAGAGTATCTTCTAAATCCATTTTTTCAATACGACTATTGATATCGATTGGATCAGTTGATTCAAAAAAATGAAGTTTCTTTTCATAATGGTTTGATCGTTTTAGAAAATCGTATATTGCAAAAGATCCTAAACTGCTTCCACCAATACCAATAGTTACGATATGTTTCTGTTTTACAGTTTTTGCATAGTTTTTGATATCTTCGGTGCTTTGAAAAGGAAGATTATAGTATCCAATAGTCTCTTGTTCCTCTTTAATCAGTTCGAATACTTCTTTGTCTAATAGTTTTGGGTTAAAATTTGATGTGTATTTCATAATATTCCTTCGAGTTAATTGATTGCTTTGCTTACTATCTCTTGTGCTTCATTTTGTATTTGTTTTAAATGATCTTCATTGATAAAACTTTCTGCGTATATTTTATAGATATCTTCAGTACCAGAAGGTCGAGCTGCGAACCAACCATTTTGTGTGACTACTTTGAGTCCTCCAATACTTGCGTCATTTCCACTTGCATTGGTAAAGATATGTTCAATTGACTCTCCTGCTAATGTTTGCGAAGTGATATCAGTAGGTGAGAGATTTTTTAGTTTTGCTTTTTGTTCGCTGTTTGCTGGAGCATCAATTCTTGCATAATAAGATTTTCCGAACTCTTCTTCAAACTCTTGATAGATCTGGCTTGGATCTTTTTGCATTACTGCTGTGATCTCTGCAGCTAATAGATTGAGGATAATTCCATCTTTATCAGTCGACCACACTGCACCATCCATTCTTAAAAATGAAGCTCCAGCACTTTCTTCACCACCAAAAGCAAGTGTGCCTTCATAAAGTCCATCTACAAACCATTTAAAGCCTACTGGTACTTCATAAAGTCTTTTTTTTAGCATGGTGGCAATTTTATCTATCATAGAACTTGACACAAGGGTTTTCCCTATTCCTAGCGTGTTATCCCAGAGTTTTCTGTGTGAAAATAAGTACCAAATAGCCACACTTAAGTAATGATTTGGATTCATTAATCCTGAAGTAGAGGTTACAATTCCATGTCGATCAAAATCAGGATCATTTGCAAATGCAATGTCATAATTATCTTTTTGTTTTACAAGTGATTGCATTGCATATACTGAAGAACAATCCATTCGTATCTTTCCATCATGATCACAAGTCATAAATGAAAATGTTGGATCAACACTTTCATTAACGATATCTAAATTCAATCCATGAATTTCATTGATCTTTTTATAAACTTCGATTCCTGATCCACCCATTGGATCAACGGCGATCTTTAAATTTGCTTTTTTAATAGCATCGATATCAATGATTTCAGGGAGTTGCTCTACATATGGGGTGATAAAATCATATTCTTCAACCAGATTGGATCTCATTGCCTCTTCAATCGAGACTTTTTTCACCTCTTTAAGATCATTGGCAATGATCTCATTGGCTCTATTTTGAATGATCTTCGTAATGTTTGTATCAGCTGGCCCACCATTACTTGGATTGTATTTAAATCCTCCATCACTTGGTGGGTTGTGTGATGGGGTAATTACCACTCCATCACATAATTCATTGGATGTTTTGTTGGCTTCTAAAATAGTAAATGAGATAACTGGAGTAGGGGTATATCCATCATTTTTGGCTATTTTGCATTTGATATTATTGGCTACACACACTTGTAGTGCTGTGATTTGTGCAGGAGTTGATAAAGCATGTGTATCTTTACCTATAAATAAAGTTCCAGTGATATTATTCGCAATTCGATATTCACATAATGCTTGAGCGATTGCTAATATATGTGTTTCATTAAAAGAACTTTTTGAAGCATTTCCTCTATGCCCTGAAGTTCCAAAAGAGACTTTTTGTTCATCTCTTGAGATATTAGGTTTGAGTGTATAATAATCAGATATAAGCTTTGGTATATTTTCTAAAATCTCTTTTGGGGCTTTTTGTCCAGCATTTGTATGACTCATTTGTTTCCTTTAATATTTGCAAGCGCTTCTTGACATCGTTTTGTAATCTCAT
>JBNLDA010000097.1:0-7908 GCA_050304095.1 Arcobacteraceae bacterium
ATATTGAAGCAAGTCTCGATCTAGGAACTACCGGTATATTTAGAATACATGAAGAACCAAGTTTACAAAAAATTGAAACATTGATTGAACATGCTTTAATGCTTGGAATTGATGCAAAAAGACTTGAGACGATTCATGATACTATTGAAGATTTACAAAAAAAAGCAGACAATATGTTTGTTAGAGATGAGATCGATAAACTGATCATCCAATCACAACAATTAGCAAAATATTCTCCACAAAATCTTGGTCACTTTGGATTAGGGTTTGATAGTTACAGTCACTTCACTTCCCCTATTAGAAGATATGCTGATCTACTTTTACACAGAATGCTCAAAACAAAACAAGTTCCAAAAGATATTGATGAACAATGTGATTATATTTCTAATACATCTAGGAATGTTGATATGATGGTTTGGGATCTAGAAGAGCGAAAATATGCTCGTTGGGCTAGTAATCATATTGGTGAGGTTTTAGAAGCTATCATATTTGATACGCAAAATGGTTTAGCCAAAACTGATGATAAAATTGCAGGAATGAAAGTAAAACTCAATAATTATTCTGGTGAAAAGATTTTTTCTAAAATAAAAATTGAGATAGTTGAGGCTGATATTATTACAAAACGAATAGAAGCAAAGGTAATCAATGTATAAAAATGAATTTGACAAATTATTACAACAAGATAAGCAATTTGATGCCTATATGTTTTATGGGCAGTCAGATTTTCTCATTGATAAATATACCCAAATCCTTACATCAAAATTATCTACTGATGACAAACCAACGAAAATGTATTATGATGAATTTGATGTCAAAACAGCAAAGAATTTTTTGTTACAATCTTCCCTTTTTAGCGCTAATAACACTCTCATCATCAAATTAGAAAAAGTTTTGAACAAAACTGATTGCATGAGCTTGATTGAAGCTTGTAACACCAATCAAGATAGTACGGTGATATTTGCCTGTATGGATGATAGTACTTTTAAACCAATGGAAAAATATTTTACAACTAAAAACAATGCTGTAGCAGTACGCTTTTTTTCACCTTATCCTAATGAAGCACTCTTTTATATTCAAGAAGAGGCTAAAAAACTTCATATAAACTATGATATATCAGCCTTACAACATCTCTACACAATGCACAAAGAGGACCTTTCACTTTGTATCAATGATCTTCAAAAGTTAGCAATCTTAAAAGATAAAGTTACTCCAGGAGATGTTGATGCTCATTGTTTTGGATTTACTTGTATTAGCATAGAAGATTTTATTTATTTGCTTTTAAGTGGACAATCAATACAAAATGATCTGCAACAACTCTTTGAAACAGGAGTCAACGAGATCTTCTTGATCAATCAAATATCTGGATTCTTACAACAATTGTTTATGATCAACTCTTATGCACGAACTATTGGTGCGCCAAACGCTAAAGAAATTTTGGGATATGCTCCACCAAAACATATTTGGGAAAAGAAAACTCGCCTTGCACTCTCAATTAAACCACAGAAATTTGAAGCGATGTTACAATTCCTCTTTGAACTCGAATTAGAGCTCAAATCTTCCAAAGTTGATCAACCAAAAACATATACTACTGCTATGTTAAGTAAATTTTCAGTTCATTTTAGATAAACTCTCAGGCTTACCAACCTTGCTGACTTTGTTTTACAAGGCCGGCGAAATCTATAAGGAGACAAATAATGGCAATGAAGCATTATGAAACGATGTTTATCGTTAAGCCTACTCTTACTGATGAAGAGATGAAGGCGCAAATCGAATTAGTTCGATCAAATATTGAAAAAAATGGTGGAGAGATCGTATCTTTTGAAGATATGGGAACTAGACCATTAGCGTATGAGATCAAAAAGAATAAACGTGGATATTACTATGTAATCTACTTCAAAGCTCCAGCATCTTCAATTGCAGAGTTAGAAAGAAACTACAGAATCAACGAAAATATTTTAAGATTTATCTTCATTAAATATGAAAATAAAACTGAAGTTGCATCTTGGACTAAGATGAGTAGTGAGGCTGCAAAGAAAGCTAACGCGTAAGTTCATAAGATAGAATACTAAAGGACCTGATATGTATAACCGAGTAATTATGATCGGAAATTTAACAAGAGATATTGAACTAAGATATCTACCAAGTGGAAGTGCAATTGCAAAATCTTCTATTGCTACGAGTCACCGATATAAAACACAAACAGGAGAACAAAAAGAAGAAGTTTGTTTTCTAGAGTTTTCTGTTTTTGGTAAAAGTGGTGAAATTCTTAATCAATATGTTAAAAAAGGTTCTAAAGTTTTATTAGAAGGTCGATTGATTTATGAACAATGGACTGCACAAGATGGTTCAAATAGAAGTAGACACTCTTTAAGAGTTGATAACTTCAAATTCCTAGATTCAAAAGGAGATGCTCCTGCAGGTCAAGGATATAACCAACCACAGATGCAACAACCATCATATGATCAAAATGATTATAATCAACCTTCATATGGACAAAGAGGTGGTGTGAGTTCTCAACCTGAGTACAACATACCTGATATTGACATCAATGAAGATGAAATTCCATTTTAGGAGAAACCCATGGCGGAAAGAAGAAAGTACGGAAGAAAATACTGTAGATATACAGAAATGAAAATCGACTATGTTGATTACAAAAATTTAGATTTATTAAAAATGTCTTTAAGTGAAAGAGGTAAAATTATGCCTAGAAGACTTACTGGTAACTCTAAGAAAATGCAAGAGCAAGTAGAAATGTCAATCAAAAGAGCTAGACATATGGCATTAATCCCATATAAAGTTGACGCTCAAAATATTGTTGCACCTGCATACGCATAATAACAACAAACAACTATTAAAAAAGGCTCAAGAAATTTCTTGAGCCTTTTTTATTTCCTACAAATATAGATTTGTTTATCTGGTTCCTCATCATTATGCAAATAAAAATCTTCAATATCAACTACCTCAAATCCTGATAGTTTTAAAATCTTTGTCAATGTTGCATTATCATGGTAGTATTGTTTGATCGAGCTTTGTTCTTTATTGTATAGATCATTTTGCTTTGAAAATAAGGTCATAGTTGTTTCTAACAAATTTTCATCAAACACTGCATCAATACTAATAAATTCTGTTTCATTATCAATGCTCAATGTTCCTTGAGCAATCTCATCAAAACCAAAAAAAGTATTGACATCAAACAAGAAATATCCACCCTTTTCAAGTCGTGCATAAGCACAATCAAAAAATGATTTTAAATCTGCTTTGGGGATATAATTGATTACATCAAATATTGCTGTGATACAATCAAAATTATCTTGCAATTCACACAAATCAATCACTTGAGCATTCAAATCTTTTTGAAGACACACTGCAATTTGCTCTTTAGATAAATCGATTCCCATATTATCTATATTGTTCAAGTTAAGATTGATGAGAAAATCCCCTTGACCACATCCAACATCAAGGACTTTGATTCTATCTTTGGTGACAATATGTTCTAAAAATACATTATGGAGTTTATAAACTTCCTCTTGGAAGTCTAAAAAAGGCTCAATTCGTGCGTAAAGATCAAGTGACATTATAATGTTGCTTCTATTTTCTTTCTAAGGTCTAAAATAAGATCTTTTTTAGAATAATATGAATTCTTGTTTGCAATCAAATGTGCAGAACTTTCCATAATCGTTGGTCCCACTTCCAAACCATTTTGCTTCATAGTAGTTCCAGTTTCAACAATATCAACGATCACATCTGATAAACCAACCAATGGAGCTAATTCAATTGAACCATAAAGTTTGATAATCTCAACTGCCATAGCTTTTTGTTCAAAGTACTTTTTAGCGATCACTTCATGTTTTGTTGCTACCTTGATCAAACTTTTTGTCCAGTCAATTTCTTCACCGGCTTTTAGTCCCACAGCAACTTTACATTTTCCCAAATGCAAATCAAGCAATTTGATTAAATCATATTGTTTCTCTTCCAATACATCTAATCCTACAACCCCCAAGTCTGCTGCACCATACATTACATATGTTGGAACATCTTGGTTTCTAACATTTAAAAATCTAAATCCTGACTTTTCTAAAATAAGTTTTCTATCTTCAAATACAAATTTTTCACCAAAAGCTTTTTCAAATTTCTCTAACGTTTCTTCGGCAATTCTACCCTTTGGTAATGCAATTGTGAGCATCTATAATCTCCTTCATAGCTTCAAATAATAATTCTTTTTTATATATAGATTTTGGTAGTAATGATGACAAAAATTTCCCATCACCACCAGTGACTATACAATCTAACTCTTTATATTGTTTCATTTGTGTTTTTATTGGTAATACAATTGATTGCAATATAGCAAATGAAACTGCATCCTGAGTATTTTGTGGCAACACATTCAAACCAACATCTTGATTGAATTCAATACTCAGTTTCTTTGATATCTTTCCATAAATTGATTTGAGTTTATACAATCCTGGTAAGATAAATCCACCAAGATGCTTTCCATTTTTCATAATATCAACCGTCACAGCACTTCCACAATCAACAATGATTGCATCACTATATAAACTACAAGCGATTTGCCTATCTAAACCCATCCCCTGATATTGCGTATCAAATTGTAAAAATGATCCAACATCTACAATTTGCTTACAATGATTCTTTAATGTTTTAGTTCCTTTTTCATTAACACTTATGAAATATACTTTTTTTGCCTTCAAATATTGAGGCAATTTTTGATCCAAAAAACATTTTTTGTATTTTTGTTTTTTTGTATCATAAAATCGAAATGTTGTATTCCCAATATCACATAAAATCAATCCAAACACTCCAACCATATTGTTCTAATTGTGCTTTGGCTTTACTGCATAATGGTGATTGGATCAGCGCAATTTTATGTTTATAGTTATGCCCATTTAGATCGACCATTTTTTGAAATAGAACTTCTATTTCATCTGCATTTTTTCGTAAAAAGCGACTTTTTGAATCAATGATAAAAATCGCATAATAAGCTTTATTAACCCCAACTGCATCATAGATTTTTATTTTTTTTCTGCTTCCAAGTAATTTTGGATCAAGTGGAGCAAAATCTTTAAACAACAGTTCTTTATCGTTAAAGTATTGGGTTAAAGATTTCACAAATGCCTATTCTTATTCAAATTCAATATAACGATCTTGGAAGTAAAGTTTATTTCCTAATGCAATTACTCTATCTTCTTCATCAAGATTAAATTCATAAATTGAATCTTCTTCAAAATCATCTGTAATATGAATCAAATAACCTTGTGATTCAGCTATATATAAAGAATCAGTATAAACCATTGCATAGAGTTTTGCAAATGTATATTTACGTTTTGCAAGTTCATCAAGTTTCGCATTTAATTTAATCACAGTCCCATCGATTAATGTTACGATCAGATTATTATTTGCTACGATGATATCTCTCATATCATAATCTTGAATACCTAAGTTATCTGTACCCACAGAGATCAATTTATGTTTTGTTGCAGCAATCAATCTTTCTTGAATAATAGCTAAGAATGTAATATTACTGAATTCTTTTTTTGTATCCACCACAATATTTCTTACTAGTTTTCCACTTGCAATCTCAACAACTTTTACTTCACCGCTTAATGTAGGAATCAATACAATATTACTCATAAATACTGGATTTGCGATCTTTGTATCATTTGATAATGCTGGTTCAAAATAATCTTTATATGTGATCATTCCATTGCTAAGATCTTTTAACGCAATTGAATTATCTATATAAACAATCGCCAACATATTATTTTTAAGTGCTGCAGCCACTACAATATTATCTAACTCAATGATATTATCTTTTGATCCAATCATCAATTGATTTTTAGTGTTTGCTGCTAATGTTCTTCCATCTTCACTACTATTTAAATAAGAAAAACCTTCAGGAAGTGGCTCTTTTGTGATCCCATCTTTAGTGATGTATGATCCATTTTCAAGTGTTGCAGAGTTTTTATTCATTGAAACAATGTCATACAATAAAACATGTTGTGGTAGACCTAATGTTCCTCTCACATATTCTGGTTCAAAAGATTTTTCATTGCTAAAACTCTTTTTAAAATTTTTCCAAGACATCTCTGGCATCTCCATACCAAAACATCCTTGAAAAATGAATGCAATGAATGCAACAAAAACTATATTGAGTAGATTTTTTTTCATTATAATCCTTCTTATTTTGTTAAAAGAAAATGTCTAAGCGTAGTGCTTAACTGATTGACCTGAGATTGTTCTGGAATCTGTTTTAAAGCCTCTTTAGCCTTTGCATATTCCCCTTTTTGCGTCAACATTAATGCCTGTTGGAATAATGCATACTCTTTTAAAAGAAAATCATTTTGCATCGATAGAGTCGCCAATTTTGCACTATCTTGTTTCTGAATCGCTTCATCATAAGTAGACAATTTATTTAAGTATTGTGCATCTATAGCAACTGTTTTTTCTTCTGACTGAGCTTTTTTTGCTTCAATAATTTGTGCTAAAATTGGGTTTTTATCTTTTAAAATACTTAATGCTTCATTGTTATTTGGATCTTCCATCAATGTTGCAAATGCATCATTGGCTGCAATTTTACTTTGTGTTGATGTGTAGCTATTGATACTGTATACAGCAACTGCAACAACAACCACTGCCAAACCACCTAATAGTGCAGTTTTATACTTTTTATAAAATCGTTCAACTTTAACGAAACTTTCAATGAATTTCTCTTCGCTATTGAGTTCACCTTTGATATGTTCGACGTTTTCTTTCATACTCATAAACAATAAACCTTTGTATTTGTCTTTTTGATTTCTTATATATTGACGATAGTATATAAAAATTTCAATAAAATCTTACTTTTATCAACTTTTGAGTATAATAATCAACTAATTTTTAGACAAAACAAAAGGTATATAATAATGAATTTTAAAAAATTAGCATTTCAATTTTTAACCCTATCACTTTTAGCATCAAGTAACATTTATGCTCAAGAAGCGATTCAACCAGATACACAAACTAGACTCGAAGCTCTTCAAAAACTTACCAAAGTAATTGGAACTGTTGAAAAATATTATGTAGATGATATCAAACTCAATGAAATAGTTGATAAAGCTCTTAAAGGTTTAATGCAAGAACTTGATGCTCATTCAACATATATGGATGCAAAATACTTTAAAGAGATGCAAATCCAAACTGCAGGTGAATTTGGTGGTTTAGGAATTGTAGTTGGAATGAGAGATGCTGCATTGACTGTTATTTCTCCAATTGACGATACTCCTGCATTTCAAGCTGGAGTAAAAGCTGGTGATATTATTTTAAAAATTGATGACAAATCAACATTAAATATGACTTTAGACGAAGCAGTAAGTTTAATGAGAGGGAAACCTAAAACAAAGATCACTTTAACATTGGTTCGAAAAAATGAAACAAAACCTCTTATGATAGAGATCACTAGAGATATCATTAAAGTTCAATCCGTAACAGCTAAAAGAATTGAAAACGAAAACATGATTTATGTAAGAGTTGCAAGTTTTGATAAAAATGTAACAGATGAAGTCAAAAAAGCACTTATTGAAAATAAAGAAGCTAAAGGGATCATATTAGACCTTAGAAATAATCCAGGTGGACTATTAAATCAAGCGATTGGTATTGTTGATCTATTTGTAGATAAAGGAGTCATTGTATCTCAAAAAGGTCGAGCACAAGAAGAAGAAAAATATGATGCAAGTGCAAATAATACTGTTTCAAAACTTCCAATAGTTGTTTTAGTTAATGGTGGAAGTGCAAGTGCGAGTGAAATTGTAAGTGGTGCACTACAAGACTTAAATCGAGCTGTTGTGATAGGACAAAAAACATTTGGAAAAGGATCAGTTCAAGTAGTCCTTCCAATCACTGAAGATCAAAAAG
>JBNLDA010000098.1:0-7889 GCA_050304095.1 Arcobacteraceae bacterium
ATCACCTTGAATAAATTTTCTCCAAAGAGTTTAGAAAACCATTTTGAAAGTACCAAGGAGATCAACAATTTGATGCCTAAAAAATATCAAATGTGGGATGCTTATACCAATATGTTTAGCAAGATGCAAGAAAATCCAGATTTTGGAATAAGTATGATTGCTAAAGAGTTTTCAAATGAATACAACAACATTTGTTACACAATCAAATTAACCTCAATATAAAGGAAAAAACATGAAATTAATTTTAAAAGCACTACTTCTTATCTATATCATTATAGGTTTTAATGCATGCACCAATTCACCAACTAATCTAGAATTAGTTATCAAATCTTCTAGCAATCTTAATCCAGATATTAAAAATGTTGCCTCACCATTGATGCTTACATTCTATGAATTAGAATCAGCAGAAAATTTCCTTAAGTATGATTATTGGACACTTATGGAAGATAGTGGAAAGAATTTGAATAGAGATCTCATATCTCAATCTAAACAAATCATTGTACCACTTCAAAAACAAACTTACAAAATAACATTTGACAAAGACGCAAAATTTTTGGGAGTTGTAGGACAATTTAGAAACATAGATAGCAACAACACTTGGAAATATGCTATTGATCTATCACCAGAAGATAACAATAAAGCAGAATTGCTCATTAATGATTTTAATATAGAGAGAATAAAATAATGCAAAATAAAGTTGTATGGAGAGAAGGGCTTTTTATCCGCCCACAACATTTTCAACAAAATGATCGTTACTTTATCAATGAACTCATGACACGATCAATTGAATCTAGACCAAATAATTGGGGTTTATTTGATCTGATTCTCGATGAGGATCTACTAAAAACAGGTAAAGTATCTATTCGAAAAGCAAGTGGTATATTTCCAGACGGTACACTATTCAATATTAATTCACAAGAATTACCATTAACTTTTGACCTTAAAGTTGAACACAGTAGTAAAATTATCTATTTACTCTTACCAATTATTATAACCGATGGGGATGATATCCATTTTGAAGATCAAAAAAATCTTCAAACAAGATATAAAGCAATCACAAAAAATAGTATCCCAAACACCAATACTGGGGAAAATAGTAGTGCAGATATTTTAATTGCGCAACACAATTTTAAACTGGGTACACAAGAGCATATAAGTGATAACTTTATCAAAATAGAATTAGCAAAGATTGCCAATGTTGCTGCAAGTGGAACGGCAACACTTGATGATAATTTTGCACCAACATTTCTACATCTTAATAAATCTAAAATACTACTGTCTAAAATTGAAGACCTATTATCGATGATCACTTATAGAGCCAATGCATTAGCTCAAAATATCAGTGATGCACAAATTCAATCAGCAGAACTTGGTCATTATTTAATGTTGCAATTATTGAATAAAACTGAAGTAATGATACAGCATACGCTCTCTCAAGAAAAAACTCATCCTGATGATCTTTATGCAAATCTTTTGGCTTTCGCCTCTGAATTAGCAGTGTTTTATAAAAAAGAGCGAAGATTAGGAAATGCTGATTTACAATATACGCATCAAAATCAATTTGAGAGTTTTACAAAATTGATCAATGAAATAAAAACCATGCTTGAATCTGTGTTAGAGCAAAATAGTATCTCTTTAGCCGTAGAAAAAAGAAAATATGGTATTCATATAGCACCTATTAAAGATAAAACACTTATTAATAGTTCTACCTTTATTTTTGCGGTATCTGCGGAGATGTCATCACAAAAAGTAAAAGAGATATTATTAAATAGTCTAAAACTCGGAACTATTGAAACTATTAAAAATCTTGTCAATTACCATTTGGTTGGATTCAAATTACGAACCCTTTCAACCGCTCCTAAAGAGATCCCATATAAAGTAAATTATCTTTATTTTAGCGTTGAATTAACCGATGACAATAAAAAAGAGCTGTTGAAATCATCAGGATTTGCTTTTTATTTAGCCACAGAAATTCCAAACGTTAAATATTCTATTTGGGCAATTAAAAATAACTAAGGGTTACTATGAGTGGAAAAACAATAATTATTTCAAATGATATCAATAACAATTCCCTTACCAATTTTAATAAAGTTGATGTGAATCCTTATGATAATTATCAAAAACAATACAGTACATTTCGTAGAAATTCACCACAAAATGCTAAAGCAAATGATTATGAGATCAGTTTTAATCCTTTTTTGAGTGCATCCTCGCATCTCTTTAAATATACGATCCAAATCATGGATCATAAGCTAGATAATAGCAATATAGATGATATAAAAGATCAACTCATTTCAAAAATAAATGCTTATGATGAGAATGCTTTAAAATTAGGTATAGAAAATACAGAAGTTTTAGTCACACGATATATTTTGTGTACCTTTATAGATGAAATGATCACCACCAGTAATATTGAAAATAAAAACAACTGGTCTAGAAATAGTTTATTAAATATATTTCATAAAGAATCGTATGGTGGAGAAAACTTCTTTCATTTATTAGATAAATTTCTAAAAACGCCAGCGAAATATATACATATCCTAGAGTTTATGTATGTATGTTTAGCTTTAGGTTTCCAAGGAAAATATAGAGTAAACGATAGAGGTAGCGTTGAACTGAGTAATATCAAAGATAGTCTTTTTAGACAGATCAAAATTGTTCAAGGTAGAGACCCTTTCACATTTTATACTAAACAAGAACCATCACAGGACAAATTTAGATTATTTGATAAAGTATCATACCCTATGTTATTTTTAGGATCATTGCTTTTACTAACGGTGATCTATTCTATACTCACTTTTTCTTTAAGTCAGCAAAATGAAGATTTTTTAATGAATGTATTTAATAAAAAAATAGAAAAAATTGAATTGATTGAGGAGTAAAAATGAAAAAATCTATTTTTAAAACTTTTAATTTCTGGTTTTTACTCACTGCATTCATTGTTTCATTATTAATTATATTTTTAACACCTTATATTTGGGATGATTTCAAAGATCTCAATTATAGATTGCTATGGGCATTTGGCATATTTTTTGGAAGTATTATCATTGTATTACTATTGATTCTTTTTAAAAAAGAAGAAACCAAAGAGGTGATCGAAGAAAAAAAAGAACAGATGCAATTACGACAAGAATACAAAAAAATCATTAAAGAAAAAACTAAAGACCTGAGATCAAAATTCAATAAAGCGATCAAAATTATTAAGCGATCTTCATTATATAAAAACAAACGAAATGCAAAATATGAATTACCATGGTATTTGATTGTTGGTAATAATAGTGAAGGGAAAACAACTCTTATTGAATCTTCTGGGCTCAATTTTCCACTCAATGTAGATTATAGTGATCAAGAATTAATCGAAGAGAGAAATACAGAATCTTTTCAATGGTACTATGCAGAACATTCTATTTTTATTGATATGCCTGGAAATTATATAGAGCAAAGAAAAAACCCAGAAGATCCAGTAATCTGGAAAGAATTTTTAAAACTTTTTGCAAAAAAACGATGGAGACGTCCAGTTAATGGTGTTATTTTAACAGTTAGTGTTGATACCATTCAAAATAAATCTGAAAAAGAACTTGAACAATACGCAAAAGATCTTCGAGATAGATTTGATGAATTATCTGTTGCTTTTATGTCAAGTATTCCTATATATTTATTGGTTACTAAAAGTGATCAAATTGATGGTTTCAATGAATACTTTAGTACTTTAACCGAAGATGAAAAAAATGAGATATTGGGTATCACCTTTGATAGTAGTAATGAAAATATTGACACGACAGTGATCAAACCTCATTTAGAGGACCTTCTTAAACGATTAAGTAGTTCAGTTATGGATAAAATGCATTATGAATGGGAACAAGATAATAAAAGTAAAATATTTATGTTTTGTGAAAATTTTTCAGATTTGTTTGACAAAACAAATCTTTTCATTGAGATGTGTTTTTCCAAAACAAGATATAGAAAGCCATTACTTTTAAGGGGAGTTTACTTTACAAGTGTCCCAGGACAATTCAACCCTCATGCTTTAACCACAGTTGATCAACTTGAATATTCTAAATATAATTCTAGAGGTCTATTCATCAAAAAACTTCTTAATGATATAATTTTTCCAGAGTCCGATATCATCAAAATGGATCAACAATACAGAAAGAAGATTAAAAGAAATCAGTTTGTTGCCTATGGAATCTCTTTATTATTTGTATTTATTGTTGGTGCATTTATGGTAACTGACTTTATACAACACAATACACTTCTGCATAAGATAGATAACAACTACCAACAATACCTCAAAGAAAGAAACAATATTGTTCCAAATGATAGTTTTGAAGAGATTTTAGTAGTCTTGAACAGATTAGAAAAGATCAAAGATTATAATAGAACAAAAACATCAGATGATTTTTGGAGATTGATATTCTTTAAAACTGAAGAGAGAAATAGAGTATTGTTACAACAGTATCATACAGATCTAGTCCAACTACTTTTACCTAGAGTAGCGAATGTCATTGCAAAGAATATTAAAAATGATATTAAAGATTTTGATCTCACTTGGGATAATACAAAAGCCTATATTATGCTTGATAAGATTGTCCGAAGAGATCCGGAATTCCTTACAGGATACATGGCTAAATATTGGAATGACAAATATCCGAAAAATGTTGAATTACAAAATCAACTCAATAACCATTGGGCTAATGTCTTACAACTGGGATTCAATTCTTATGCGATTGATCTTCAAACTCTTAAATATGCAAGAAACAGATTAGCACAACTTGGCCCTGAACAGCTCACTTATAAAGGGATTCAAAATAAAGTAGCCAAGATGAATTTAGATGAATTTAGTTTCTCTAAAGTCTTAGCGAATAATATTGGTGCTTTTAAAGGCCATGATTATTTAATACCTGGTTTTTATACTAAAAAAGGCTATTCTATTATGATCAAAGAGGGTAGAACTCTCACAAGTCATATTTTACTCAATAACTGGGTTATTGGAGCTAGAACAGACTTAAGTCCAATAGAAATAGACAAATATTATCAAAAGATTTTATCTTTTTATTTTAATGATTATAAAAACTATTGGAATAAAGCATTATCTAAATTAAATATAACAACATACAGTAGTATCAATTCATTAAATGCTCAATTATCCCTTTTAAGCTCTAGTCAATCTCCAGTTATTTCTATTTTAACTGCATTAAAAGAGCATACAGAGCTTTATGCACCATCTGAACAGCTTGAAGAGAAAAAAGATGATGAGATCACTAAAGCTGTAGTAAATAAAGTAGTATCTGGCCAAATTGCACGAGCAGTCACTAAAAAAGCGATGAATAGTGTAGGGGATGTTTTTGATAATTCAAGTATTAAAAATCTTCGTGATTTTTTCAAACCATACAATTCACTATTAGACAAAACAGACCAACCAACTGCATTACTCATTGATGCAAACAATAAAATCAATCATGCCTATCAACTAATGACAGCTTATCAAGGTGCAATTAATCCAACCAAAGATGCATTTGAAATTGTAATAGATAGAATTCAAGGAAAAAGCAAACCAATTGTTGCAAGACTCAACAATCTACCAATGTATGTTAAAAAATGGTATCAAAGAGTACTTTTAAGTGATTGGAATCATCTTTTAACCAGAGCAAAAACACATCTTAATAAACGATATCAAGAAGATGTATATTCATTCTATCAACAGCGTCTTATTAATAAATACCCAATCAATAAATTACAACAAATGAACTTTGTAAAATTAGACGATTTTGCTGATTTCTTTAGGGTTGATGGGGTATTGGATAAATTTTACAAGAACTATCTATCTCACTTTGTTACGATCAATCCAAATACCTATGCGTATTCTTATAAAAATCTTGATGGAAGTAGACTGAATATAGATAAAGACATCCTCAATAGTTTTGGGAAAAGTTTCAAAATCAGAAGATATTTCTTCAATAATGATGCTACTTTAGGTTTTACCTTATATATTAAGCCTTATGATCTTAGTAGTAATCTTGCGACCATGCAATTTATGTATGATGATAAATCGATCTATTATGAACATGGACCAATCATCAATAAAAAAATTATATGGCCACCAAAAAGCCAAAACAATGTTGTGAAATATAAACTAATTACAATCAATGGAACTACTGTTGCAGATAAATATATTGATAATGATTGGTCACTATTCCAATTAATCGATTATTTTAGCATAGACAAAAAACGAAATAGTGAAGCAATAATCAAATATTCTCAAGATGAATATTCTGGATCTTTTTATCTTAAAGGCGATATTACAAAAGTATTTACAAGAAATAGTAGTCTTTCAAGCTTCTATCTAAGTGAGAAATTATAATGATTTTTCGTAGTTTAGCTTTTACTCATCCAGGTCACGTAAGACAAATCAATGAAGATTCATTTTATGCATCTGACATAAAAGGTTTATGGATTGTATGTGATGGTATGGGTGGACATGAAGAGGGTAATTTTGCCAGTAGATTGATCACTGATCTTTTTGAAGAGTTAGAATTATCTCAAAATTTTGAAGAGAATATTAATCTAATGAGTAGCCAACTTGAAGTAATTCATAAAATACTACTTAAAAAAGTTGCTCAATTTGAAGAAAATATCAAAATTGGTTCAACAATTATTCTTCTATATATCAATGGATCCAATGGAGTTTGTATCCATTCTGGCGATAGTCGATGCTATAATTTACGCAATGACATTTTAAGTACTGTTACTAAAGATCATGCTATAGAGATCAATGATTTTTATGCTCAAAGAAAAGTACTCACTTCTGCAATTTGTGCTCCTGGTAATCTACAATTAGAAATTACCCGTTTTTTAGTTGAAGAAAATGATACCTTTTTATTGTGCAGTGATGGTTTATATGATAACGTTTCCAATATGACGCTAAAAAATTCAATGGAAGACCTAGATATTCAAAATGGCTTAGAAAAACTACGTTTTAGTGTTTTATCCTCAACTGCTGATGACAATATCACTGCAATAATCGTAAAGAGAGATTATGAGCTTGTTCACTGATATTTGTTCCAAAGGGGAATTAAACAAATCATTTCCCAAAGCGTCTATAATCAATAAACGCTATATACAATTAGAGCTGATAGATTCAGGAGGATTAAGTGATGTCTATTTAGGTAATGACATATATGATCTTCATTTTGACAATGATCAAAAAATTGCACTAAAAATTCCTTCTGAAAAAATTAGCTCTATGGATGATGTTATTGCATTTACATATGCTGAATACAATTTTCTCAAACAACTTAAGTCTGACAATATTGTGAGTGTTTTGAATTTTGATATACATAAAAAAACAAAATTACCTTTTTTGGTTTTAGAGTATATTGATGGGCAACATTTTAATGATATAAACTGGAACAAAATAGATATTGAGATAAAAAATACAATATTTAAAACACTTGTCTCAACATTAGAATACATACATAGTAAAAAGATCATTCATGCAGATATTTCTCCTAATAATATCATTGTCACACAAGATAATGTTCCAATCATTATAGATTTTGGTATATCTCAATACAGTGGTAATAAAAAGTCAACAATGCTTGAATATAAAAAAATTAAAGCTTTTAATCCTAAATATTCTTCACCAAAACTTTTAAATAATGAATCTCTAGTTCCAGATTTTAATTCTGATCTCTTCTCATTAGCTACAGTTTTATACGAAATGTATTCTGGTCAATCAATGTTTAAAGAAACAAGTTTAGAGATTAAAAATAAATCTTCTAAGATTTCTTATACAAAAATTCCTTTTTTGAATCGTTTTTGGTTCAAAAATATATTTAAAAACTATTAATTTTAAAAAAAATTATAAATTTAACTATTTTTTATTATAA
>JBNLDA010000099.1:0-7749 GCA_050304095.1 Arcobacteraceae bacterium
ACGCTGGAATCATTGGATTATTAGGAAGTGGATTTGACCCAGGTGTTACTGGTGTATTTTGTGCCTATGCACAACAAAATCTTTTAGATGAGATTCATTATATTGATATCATGGATTGTAATGCTGGAGATCACGGATACGCTTTTGCAACCAACTTTAATCCTGAGATCAACTTACGAGAAGTAAGTGCAAATGGTCGATATTGGGAAAATGGTGAATGGATCGAAACAAAACCACTAGAGATTAGAGTTAATTGGGAATACCCAGAAGTGGGTGTAAAACCAAGTTATTTACTCTATCATGAAGAGTTGGAATCATTATCAAAAAATATCAAAGACCTCAAAAGAATTCGATTCTTTATGACATTTGGGGATGCATATATTCAACATATGAATTGCCTACAAAATGTAGGTATGCTAGGAATTGAACCTGTTGTTCACCAAGGTCAGAAGATCGTTCCAATCGAATTTTTAAAGACTCTTTTACCGGATCCTGCAAGTTTGGGACCAAGAACAAAAGGGGTAACGAATATTGGATGTGTGATTGAAGGGCTTAAAGATGGAGTGAAGAAAAAATACTATATATATCAAATCTGTGATCACCAAGAAGCATTTAAAGAAGTTTGCGCTCAATGTGTAAGTTATACCACTGGAGTTCCAGCAGTGATCGGCGCAAAACTACTTTACAATGAAACATGGAGTGGTAAAGGGGTATTCAATATTGAAGAATTTGATGCGAAACCATTTATGGATGAGCTAATGACGCAAGGTCTACCTTGGAAAATTATTGAAATGGATGTAGAGTAGAAATGTTACCATCACCTTGTTTTGTCTGTGAAGAAGAACCATTAGAAAACAATCTTAAGCTACTAAAAAAAGTTCAAGATGAAGCTGGAGTAACAATCCTTTTAGCCTTAAAAGGATTTGCTCAGTTTAGCACTTTTGATCTATGTAGACAATATCTTAAAGGGTGTTGTGCTAGTGGACTTCATGAAGCAAAATTAGCCAAAGAGGAATTCAAAGGAGAGGTACACACATACTCTCCTGCATTCAAACCTGAAGAGTTTGAAGAGATCACTATGATATCAGATCATATAGTGTTCAATTCATTCAATCAATTCAAGATGTATAAAGATAAAACCTTACCACATAATTCACTGGGATTGAGAGTCAATCCTCAATTTAGTAGTGTGGAAGTAGATATCTACAATCCATGTGGAACCTATAGTCGACTTGGCATCACACATAAAGAGTTTGAAAAAGCGATTAGTGAAAATGAGTGTTGTGCTCTATCGGGAATTGATGGGCTTCATTTCCATGCTCTGTGCGAACAAAATGTTGATGCACTTGAAGGAGCATTAGCAAACTTTGAAGAGTATTTCTCACAATATTTTGACAAACTTCAATGGGTTAACTTTGGTGGAGGTCATCATATTACAAGAGCTGATTATGATGTTGAGGGTTTGATCACTTTACTCAAAGGTTTTAAAGAGCGATATCCTCATCTAAAAGTTTATCTTGAGCCAGGTGAAGCTGTTGGGTGGAAAACAGGATATTTAGAAGCTACTGTATTAGACATCATGCACAACGAAATAGATGTAGCAATCCTTGATACAAGTGCAGAAGCTCATATGCCTGATACTCTTGCAATGCCATATACTCCAGAAGTAAGAAATGCAACGATCATTCATCACAAATCATATACCACTGAAAATCACTATAGATTGGCTGGAAACACTTGTTTAGCTGGAGATGTGATTGGTGACTATTCATTTGAAGCACCATTGAAAATTGGAGATAAGATCATATTAGAAGATATGATCCACTATACAATGGTAAAAACAACGACCTTTAATGGAATCAATCTTCCTTCAATAGCCATCAAAAGAAAAGATGGAACTATTGAAGTAATAAAATCATTTGGATATGAAGATTATAAAAATCGACTTTCTTAAACAATTCTCCCATTGTAAATAGTTTGGTTACAATGGGAAATGTTATTTTTATCTAGTCATATAGTTAGTTTAGATATAATCAGCGACATAACGATAAAGTTCTCCAATATAGTGAGATCATAAATAAATAATCTAGTAAGTCATAAGGAAATATATGAATTTAAATGAATTCGAACGAACTGATTATAGTGGACTTTTTGTATCAAAAAGACCCCATAGACTTTATGGAAAAAAGTTCATTGCAAGATTTCAATACGATAAAAAAAGATATGTTAAAGTTTTAGGTTATAGTAAAAAAGACAAGCTTACAGAACTCAAAGCTTGTAAACTGATGGATGAATATAAATTATTCATAAAAAACTCAACAAAAACTCAAGAGAAAAAAACAGTTGCTGTAGAAAAATCTCCAGCACATATAGTAAAATATACTCCACCAAAACAAGCAACAAAAACTCATGAAAAAGCGATGGAAAAACTTATTTCTGAGCATAAAAAAATGAAATCTCTTTTAGGGGATTATAATAGTATTGATGAAGAGATACTTAGATATGGGATTCAAAAGATTTATAATCTTGAGGAACTAAAACTTTATCAAGTTGAATTGATTAAACTACAAAACTATCTTGAAAAAGCAAATAAAAAAATGATCGTATTGTTTGAAGGTCGTGATGCTTCTGGTAAAGGGGGAGCGATTCGTCGAATCACTCGATATATGAATTCTCGACACTATAGGGTAGTTGCTCTTGGAAAGCCATCTGAAACTCAAAAAAACCAATGGTTTTTCCAACGATATATTGAACATTTTCCAACAAATGGAGAGATGCTATTATTTGACAGATCATGGTATAACAGAGCCATGGTAGAGCCTGTTTTTGGTTTTTGTTCAGATGAAGAATATGAAATCTTTATGGAGGATGTTGTAAATTTTGAACACGATTTAGTTCGACAAAATATCATTTTAATTAAACTTTATTTCTCTGTATCTAAAGATGAACAATTAAGAAGATTCCAAAGACGAATGACCGATCCCTTAAGACAATGGAAACTCTCTGAAGTTGATCTTCAAGCCCAAGATTTATGGGATGAATTCTCTGAGAAAAAATATGAAATGCTCAAGCGAACAACTTCAAGAGCTGCTCCTTGGACAGTTATTCGAAGTGATGACAAACATTTAGCACGACTTGAAGCAATAAAAACAATTTTAAATAGTGTTGATTATGAAAAAAGAAATATGGATCTAGATTATAGAGCTAATGAAGAGGTCAATATCAGTGTACAAAAAGAACTTGCACGTATGAGGAAAAAACGAGATTACTAATCTCCTTTTTTTCTTATTCCTCTTTTTGCCCAATTGTAAATTTAGTGGTTGTAATCACTTCACCATCGGTAACTTCAAAAGTCCAATCACCATTTATTCTACCCTTTAAATATCGAAAATCATATACAGAAATATGTTCAGCTGGAATAGTTAAATCTCGAGACCTCGATAGCTCACCATTTGGATCGATCCATTTCACAGTTACGGTTGCATCTTCAGATTTTGCAGGGAAAAGATATTTACAAATAATAGAATTTTCATCATCCAAGATCAAACAATCCGCTTTATATTCATCTTCAGCAAATACTGTCGAAGTGATTAAAAACAATGCAGCAAAGCCTAATAATACATTTTTCATTTAGTCCTCTTTTTCAACTAATTCTTTTTCAATCTCTTGCACTTCAAGTACAAATCCATCATCTTCTATTACTAATGCAAAAGGGATAGAAATAGGAACAGTTTCTATTTCTCCTGAACCTTTATTGATCTCTTCATGAGTATGTAAAAGCATATTGATAGTTGCTTTTGAACAATCAATCTCCATAATATCCAAAGACATATCAATATGAGTCGCTAAATTATCAACCAATTTAGTGCAAAGCTTTTCAACTCTTTTCATCAAAGCATCTGCTTCTTCCATATTGATACCCATCTCATCATATTCAAAATCGAAATACTGAAGCATATAATCTTTTGTTTTTTCTACTAATCTTGATTCTTGCGCTATGGCATCTTCAAGTTTTTCGTAAATCTCATCCTTCATAAGTCCTCCAAATAGGTTCTTCATTTAAACTTGGTCTGTTTACTAATACTTCAAATGGTAAATAATTTTCTTTATATCCCATACTAAAATGATCTTTGATCCAATATCCTAAATATATATGAGGGATATTCAACTCTTTTGCTATTCGAATTTGTGCTAAAATCGAAAATTTTCCAAGTGAATATTTTTCATAATCATGATCATAATAACAGTAAATAGCTGACAATGCATCTGGCAATACATCTACTAGAGCAACTCCAATTAACTTATCTTCTCGCATATATAAAACTTCTCTAGCAAAAACTGTTCCGCCATCGACATACGATCGTCTATACTCTGATGGTTCTATTGGATCATATTTCCAATTTTTCTTTTTATGCATATGTAAATGGTATTTATCATACAAATTCAAATGTTGCATTGTCATTGTTGGTTTTGAAATATAGATTTTTGTTTCTTTGTTTTTTGCAAAAACTCTTTTTTCTGATTTTGAGAATTTATAATTTTGTACATCAATTCGCATACTGATACACTTGGTACAGTTAGCGCACTCAGGTACAAAATTCATCTTTCCAAATCGACGCCAACCGCGCTCTAACATCATTTGAAAATCTTCAGGAGAACAGTGATTTAAGTATCTATATCGAATATCAGATATCTCATCATCAAAATAAGAGCAATCTCTACCCTCTTCTATGAATTCAATATCTGGTTCTTCAAACTTCATTTTTTACTCGTTAATAAGTTCTTTTATATTTTTTGCCATTGTAGTGATCTTTTTGATCTTTTCATTATTGCTTAAACTATCATCAAGCAAATGTTTCACAAAAGCACTTCCTACAATCACACCATCAACTCCAACAGCTTTTTCTTTTGCCGTTTTTTCATCTACACCAAATCCAATATATACTGGCGTTTGCGTTGAAGATTTGATGTTTTCAATCACTTGCGTTAAGTCTTCACTTTTCCCTGATCCGGTAATCCCTGCATAAGCAACCAAATAGATAAATTTTTTTGCGTGATGAGTAATAAGTTCGATTCGTTCTTGTGTATCGGTTGGAGCAACAAAGCAAATATTTGCTTTGTTATATTGATCAAAAAGTGGTGCATATTTTAAAGTCTCTTCAAATGGTAAATCTGGAATGATCATTCCATTCACTCCAGTTTCATTTGCTTTTTGTAAGAAATTTTCAAATCCATACTGATAAAAAGGATTCATATATCCCATCCACAATGTATCAATTTGTGGTGCAATTTGTGCACTTACTTCAAAAAGGTCTTTGAGCTTAAAGCCATTTTGTAGTGCTCGTAAACTTGCTTTTTCGATCACTGGCCCATCAGCCACTGGATCTGAAAATGGTATTCCCAATTCTATTGTATCAACACCAGCTTCTTTCATATTCAATGCTAAATCTACAGTAAAATTATTTTCAGGGAAAGAAGAAGTGATGAAGCCCACCAATTTTTTCATAAATACAATCCTAGATTAAAATTAATTGGATATAATAATACCATAATATAACATAACAAGGTATTAGATTAATGAGTATTATTACACAGCAAATTGAAAAACAAACTATAAACAAAATTAAAAACTCAAAAAATAAGCAAAAATTAACGATGATTACTGCATATGACGCACTGTTTGCAAAACTCTTTGATAAACAAGTCGATATGATTCTTGTTGGAGATAGTCTTAATATGAGTTTTGCAGGACAAAGCGATACCTTGAGTGCAACATTAGATCAAATGATATACCATACAAAAGCTGTTTGCAATGGAGCTCCTAATACTTTTGTTATTTTGGATATGCCTTTTGGATCATATATCAATGAAAATGAAGCCTTGCAAAATTGTATAAAAGTCTACAATCAAACCAATGCAAGTGCAGTGAAGATAGAAGGTGGAAAAGATAGAGCCCATATTATTTCACATCTTACACAAAATTCAATTGCCGTAATGGGACATATTGGTCTAATGCCTCAATATGTACGAAGTGAAGGTGGCTATATCGTTCGAGGGAAAACTCCTGAAGATATTCAAGCTTTAGTAGAAGATGCTCTTGCGGTAGAAGCTGCAGGAGCATTTGCTATTGTTTTAGAAGGTGTTAAAACAGCTGCAGCCATAGAAGTAACCAAAGCAGTAAATATTCCAGTTATAGGTATTGGAGCTGGTGCTGTGACTGATGGGCAAGTACTCGTTTGGAGTGATATGCTTGGATTCTTTGAAGCCTTTAAACCAAAGTTTGTAAGACACTATTTAGATGGGGCAAGCTTAGTTAAAAATGCCGTAAACCAATATGTTCAACATGTTCAAGAGGGGTCATTTCCAAATCAAGAAGAGCAGTATTAATGGAAAGACTGGTCGAAGTAGAACAGATCTCTTTTGAAGAGGATAATAATGAAATATCTTTAAGACCAAGTATTTGGGATGATTACATTGGTCAAGAAAAGATCAAAAAAAACCTACAGGTATTTATCACTGCAAGTAAACAAAGAAATGAAGCACTTGATCATGTCCTTTTTTATGGACCTCCTGGATTAGGGAAAACGACTTTAGCGTATCTTATTTCTAATGAAATGGGAACAAATATCAAAACAACTGCTGCTCCTATGATCGAAAAATCAGGTGATCTTGCAGCAATTTTAACCAATCTTGAAGAGGGAGATATTCTTTTTATTGATGAGATTCATAGATTGAGTCCAGCTGTTGAAGAAATCCTTTATCCAGCAATGGAAGATTATCGATTGGATATTATCATTGGTTCTGGACCTGCAGCACAAACAGTCAAAGTTGATCTTCCACGCTTCACACTTATTGGAGCAACTACAAGAGCTGGGATGATCAGTAATCCTTTACGTGAACGATTTGGAATGCATTTTAGAATGCAGTTTTATTCACATCAAGAGTTAGCGCAAATCGTCACCATTGCATCTTCAAAACTGAATAAAGAAGCCAATAAAGATGCTAGTGTTGAAATTGCACGTCGAAGTAGAGGAACCCCAAGGGTTGCTTTAAGACTTTTAAGAAGAGTACGGGATTTTGCAGAAGTCGAAAATGAGCATATCATCACCCTTCCAAGATGTCAATATGCTTTAGATGAACTTGGGGTCAATGATCAAGGTTTTGATGAGATGGATTTAAAACTACTCAATTTGCTTGTTGATAATAAAGCTCGACCAATGGGATTAAGCACTATGGCTGCAGCGATGAGTGAAGATGAAGGAACAATCGAAGATGCGATTGAACCCTATTTATTAGCTAATGGTTATATCCAACGAACTGCACGTGGAAGAATTCCAACTGTAAAAACCTATGAACTATTGAAATTGAGTGTTCCAACTGATCTTATACAACATCAGGATACATTATTTTGAAACCAGAACATTTTATACTCGCTCTTTTAGCCGTCATACTCTTTTTTTTAGGGCAACTGTTTGAACCTTTTTTAAAAAGTATCATTATTGCACTACTGCTTACAATTGCAACGCATTCAGTACAAATATATGTTGAAGTAAAAGTAAAAAATGCGACACTGACTTCATTGATTATGACTACGTTATTGGGACTTCTGTTTTTTGTTCCGATTTTATATTTTGTCCTTTCTTTTGCACAATATGTCAATGGTCTAGATGAAGCTAGAATTCAAGAGATTTACACCTCTATGAATACTTGGATTATGACTTTACCCAATGAATTTTCCTTTATTAAAGA
>JBNLDA010000100.1:0-7647 GCA_050304095.1 Arcobacteraceae bacterium
TCATTCAAATCATATTGCATTAATAGATAAATTACGTTCAAAGAAGTTACATTTTTTAATTAAGCCTTATAAAGAGTTAGTTTATAAGATTTCTGGTAATACTCAAAAAAAGATTTTTAAAACTTTTAGTAAGGAGTTAAGTTCTACTATGCTCAAAGAGATTTTAATAAATTATCTTAATAAGTATGATATACATTATGAGGAAATACAATCTAAAAAATATCCTGATAAAACTAATACTCAAAGGGCGAAAAGATTTAGAGAAAATCAACGTAATATAAATAGAAAAAAAATTAGTTTTTATATTGATGATGATTTGTATTTAAAAATTAATAAGTTAAAAGATTTAAGATCTGGAGATTTTGCTTCTGCAGATAATTATGAAAGTATACTTACAATTTTATATAATAAGTATGTACAATATAATTTTAAATGAATTAAAAAATAATTTCTTATTTTTAGTATTACGGGTTTTTTAGTATTATAGAATTATTCATTAGAACTAAAAAAAATATACTTCTTTTATATTTTTTATATTCCTTATTTATGGGCTTTTTATTTTTTATATTTTTTTCTTATTGTTATTTTTGACTATTATGGGCTTTTTAGTATTATAGAATTAACCACTAATACTAAAAAGTTAAAATTTTTTTGTTTATATTAACTTACGTTATTATGGTATCTTTGTGTGATTATTATTTTTTTATTGAAATTTTAAAATGAGCGTTAAAGCTATAATTTTCAAACTATTATATGAGCACTACCAGAACTACTGAAAGAACCTATCAACTATCTTATTAGTTTCCTTTTGTTGCATACGCATCTCTTTGCGTTTGTGCCCCTCTTCAAATCTTCGCTTTTCATCTGCAGTTGTAGGTATCAATGTAGGAACAGGAACTGGCTTTGCATTATCATCCACTGCTACCATTGTAAAATAGCAAGTATTTGTATGTAAAACTGTTCTTTGTCTAATATCTTCTGCAACAACCTTAATTCCAATCTCCATTGATGTATTTCCAGTATAATTCACAGAAGCAAGAAATGTTACCAACGTCCCTACTTTAATTGGATATTTGAATAATACCTTATCAACTGATACAGTTACTACATAAGATCCACAATATCTTGAAGCACAAGTATATGCAACTTGATCCAATAATTTTAAGATATCACCACCATGAACATTTCCAGAGAAATTTGCCATATCAGGAGTCATGAGTTTTGACATAGTAAGCTGATGAATATGTTCTTCATCTCTCATTTGTATAACCCTTATCTTCTTTTATTGTTTGCATAATCAATAATATATTGAGCAATCTCATCTAAGTGAACAATATCTTTCACTGCACCGCATTCTATAGCTTTAGCTGGCATTCCAAACACTACACAACTCTCTTTATTTTGAGCAACTGTATAAGCTTTATTGTCATATAACTCTTTCATACCAATAGAGCCATCATCACCCATTCCTGTCATCATAACTGCCATAGCTGAACTTCCTATTGTATTATTCACACTTCTGAATAAAATATCAACACTAGGTTTATGACGGCTTACTTTGGGAATATCTAAAAGTTCAGTAACATAATCTGATCCAACTTTTTTTATTCCTAAATGCATATTTCCAGGAGCCAAATAAGCATGCCCTCTTTCCAATATTTGCCCATCAGTTGCTTCATGTACAGTGATATGTGAATTATCATTAAGCCTTTGTGCAAAAGATCTTGAAAAACCATATGGAATATGTTGTGCAATTAAAATAGGTGGTAATGTATTAGGGAGATTTATAAAAACTTTTAAGAGTGATTCAACACCACCTGTTGAAGATCCAATAGCAATCACTTTACCTCCAGGCATCAATGCCGGTTTAGATGGATATACTTCATCAGGATGTATTTTTCTTTCAATTTCACCAAATCCTACACCTGTTTTTTTACTTATAAACTGTTTTTGTGGTTTTGGTTTTTTTTGTTGATATCTTTTCAATAGAAATGTAAGATTCATCAAAATATCTTCTACTCTTTTTCCAAATTGGCTTATAGGTTCACCAGTACTTGGTTTTGGGATATATCCAACTGCTCCATCATCAAAGATATCCGAATCTTTCGCACCCTCACCTGATATTACTACGGCTGGCATTGGGTGAAGTCTCATGAGATTTCGTAAGAAAACAACTCCATCCATTTTAGGCATATTTATATCAATAGTAACTAAATCAGGTTCATAGAGTTTGATCTTTTCTCGTGCATCATACGCATCAGTTGCTTCAGTAATCACTTCAAAATCATCTATACTATTAATTAAATCTTTAAGTATTCGTCTCATTGAAGGAGAATCATCAACTACTAAAACCGTATACATCTTTATTTATACCTTAGAATAAATCAATTTCCATTTGTGGTTCTACAACCACGCTATCAGTACCAAATAGATCAACACCACCAACATACTCTTTAAGAACTGGTGCTTTTTCGATCTCTTTTTGTAATGCTCGCTCATCTGCTGCAATTTTACTATCTGTATCAGATTTTTGAGTTACTTTAATAAAGGTTTGAAATTCATCAGCTAGTAAAATCAATCGACCATGTTCGCCACGTGTGTGTTGAGAAACTATCGGATATCCCTCAGAATTACAAAAATCTTTAGCAAACTCAACATTTCTAAAGCCAATAGTTTGTGAACTCATATTGAGTTGCATAATGTCTGCACCTCCTGAGATTTTTGCTTTCATATTTTGTTTTTTGCACCCTAGTTTATACATCTCATTGATCATAGCTTCCACAGAATATAAACCATATTTCATATCATCATTACTATTAGAACTGTGTGGTAACAAGAAGTGATTCATCCCTTTTATTTTGGCAACATCATCATAAAACATAATGGCAACGCATGATCCAAGAAGTGTTTTAAATGCAATTTGTTCTGTATCTGATCCTACGGCAAATTCCCCACCAATAACTGTATGTGAATTAAATCCTTTGATTTTTTGCGTAAAACGACTATTGGAAACTTTTTCTACGCTTCCATCTTTATGTCCGATAACTATCAAACAATATCCTTTGTTTTGATAAAAATATTCTGCCCTACTCTTTGCGCATATTGAATTAAATCTTGAGGGTTTTCTGAATGTCCAAGATATAATGTTCCACCTATTTTTAGATGATTAAATAGTTTATGTAAAATCTTCTGCTGATCTTCAGCCGTAAAATAAATTAAAACATTTCTACAAAATATTACATCAAACTGATTCTTATCAAATGGGTATGTTGTATTACTCAAATTATTTTCACTAAATGTGATCATTTTTTTGAGATCATCATTCACTTTGATCAAAACCTCTTCACCGACTAAATTTTTTTGAATTCTTCTTTTAAAATACTTTTGTGGCTTAATCCATTCTGGAAATTCTTTTGAGCTTTTTGAATATCTGTATATACCATTAGCAGCATATTGCAATACATTTGTATCAATATCTGTTGCTATGATAGAAGCATTAATTCTTTTACCTAATTTTTCTTCTACCTCTTTTACGCTCATTGCCATTGAATATGGCTCTTCACCTGTAGAACTCGCTGAACAATACATTTGTATAGGTTTACCCTCTTTCGCAAAATCAGGTAAAACTCGATTGATCAAATCTGTAAAATGAAACTCTTCTCTAAAAAAATGTGTTTTATTCGTTGTAAAAGAGTTGATAAATTCAGTACAAAATTTCCCTTGCTTAACTTCATCAAGCAATTGGTCAATTGTACCATTAAATTTTGTATCTCTAACTAATTTATGAAGTCTATTAGCAATCATTATATCTTTATTCTCTGTAAGGGTAATCCCTGTAAGAGAATAAAGAATCTCTTTTACACGGTCGTGTAACTGTGCGTCTGTACTCATTGGCTACGAAGCCTTTTGTGATTTAATCGGTAATTTTCTTTCTATTTTTTTCTGTGCTTCAATAATTCCAAAGATATCTAAAATCAATCCAATCGATCCATCACCTCTAACTGTAGCAGCACCAATTCCCTCTACACTTCGGAAATTTTTATCTAATGGTTTTACCACCACTTGATGTTGATGTAAGAATTCATCAATAAATATTGCTACTTTAGTTGTACCTGCTTTTACAACAATTAACATACCATTTTCTAATTCAGTATATTTAGGTTCAACTTCAAATAATTGATGCAATCTAGCTACAGGAATAAACTCTTCTCTTAACATAAGTAGGTCTTGTGATCCATCACCAATTTTTTTAATCATATCTGATGTTGGCTGTAATGATTCAACAATTGAACTCACTGGTAAGATATATTTATTTTTACCAACTGCAATATCTAAACCATCTAAAATTGCTAGAGTTAATGGTAATGCAATAGTAATTACAGTCCCTATTCCAAGGCCTGTCTCAAGATGGATAACACCACCAAGTTTAGTAATGTTTGTTTTAACAACATCCATACCAACACCACGACCAGAAATATCAGTAATTTGATCAGCAGTAGATACTCCAGCACCAAAGATTAGCATCGCTTTTTCATTATCATCCATTTGTGCTAATCGTGCTTCATCTATATCACCGTTGGCTACACATTTTTGTGCAACTTTATCTGTATTGATTCCTCGACCATCATCTTTAATAGCAATAATCATTTGACCATTTGCTTGTTCTGCGCTAATAGTAATATTACCAGTTTCGCTTTTACCTGCAGCTACCCTTTCTTCAGGTGTTTCAAGTCCATGATCAAGAGAGTTTCGAATAATATGCATTAATGGATCTGTTAAACCTTCGATCATTGCTTTATCAATCTCAACTGCATCACCGATATGATGGAATTCTATTTTCTTACCAAGCTTTTTAGAGATATCTCTAATAACTTTAGGAAATTTAGAATAAATTGAATCCATTGGTACCATACGAATATTCATAATAGAATCTTGCATCTCTCGAATATGTCTTTCTAATAATTCTAATCTTTCTAGAACATCATTTTTTGTTTTATTTTCTTGAATAGTATTAGCAAATTGCGTTAACATCGCATTTGTAATAACTAAATCCCCAACAGAGTTCATTAAATTATCAATTTTATCAAGGTTTACCCTAATGTTACTTGTCGCTGCTGTTGATTTTTTAGCTTTATCTACACCACCAGTTGGTGCATCTTTCTTAGGTGCTGTTGGTGTTGGTTTTGAAGCAGTTGGCTTTGGAGCCATTGCTTGTGGAGTCTGAGTTGCTTGAGTTTGCGCAGATGGAGTATCAACTTCCATAACAGAATCTGGGGTTACTGCTGGCACATCATCAAAGAATCCAAAATCATCGCAATCTTGATTTACTCTTTCTACTTGAACATCTTTTTGTTGATTTGATCTTTCATTTAATTGATCATCAAAAAATCCATATGAATCAGATTCCTCTTCATCATCTCTAAATAATCCATAAGCATTATTGTTTTTTTGTGCGTCAAGATCTTCATCATAAAAACCGATTGAATCATCTTTTGCTTCACCAGACATTTGATAAAGATTATTAAATGCTTCACCCTCATGAGCCAAATGTTCATCATTTGAAGTTGCTGCTGAAGTTGGAGTTTCACCACTACCTGCACCTGGATTTTCACCATTGATATAAGCAAGAATTATTTGCAATTGATTCCCTGTCATTTGCTCAAATGTATCCCTATCAAGCTCACCAGCAACTTCAAGATCAAGTAATTCTTTCATTATATCCATAGAATCAATTAAAGCTCCGGCCATTTCAGGTACAAATTCAATTTGATGATTTCTAAGTTTATCCATCATGTTTTCAACATTATGAGTAAACTCAGCAAAGAATGTTAGTTCAACAGAAGCACCACTTCCTTTTAAAGTATGGACATCTCTAAAAAGTTGTCCCATCTCTTCATCAGTTAAATCTCCGTTACTTTCAGCTTCTAAAAGTACATTATCTGCAGATTCAAAAAGTTCAACAGCTTCCTCTACAAACATATCCCTATACATTGAGATATCAAAACCAGCCATACTATTTCCTTTTTTTATTTTGCTTTAATTAACGACTTAAAACTATATTAACAGCTTTTAACAATTGATCTGGAACAAATGGTTTTACAATCCAACCTGTCGCTCCTGCAGCCTTACCTTTGGCTTTCATCTCATCACCTCTTTCAGTTGTTAATACCAAAATAGGTTTTGGCGCAGCATAGTTTGGTAATTTTCTTAACTCTTCAATAAGAGTTAATCCATCCATATTTGGCATATTTACATCAGTAATAATTAAATCAAAATTAGTTGTTTTTGCTTTATTTAAACCATCTACACCATCTACTGCTTCTGTTACATCACTATATCCACCTTCATTAAGTGCATAATTTAACATATCTCGTAACATTGTTGAGTCATCAACAATCAAAAGCTTTGCCATTTGTACTCCTTTACTCTTTTCAGTAAACAAAAAATATTATATCTAAACATATTAACCAAAAATAACTTTAATAAATCATAAATTCATTTAATATTATTCAATATTTGCATTCGCTAATTCAATTCTATCTTTTTTAACTTTTAAAACTTTCACTTTAATCTCTTGACCAACTTCTAGAACATCGTCTACTTTTTTGACACGTTCTTTTGAAATTTTAGAGATATGTAGTAACCCTTCTCCACCTTTTTCGAGTGAAATAAACGCTCCAAAATCTACAATTCGTTCAACTTTTCCTGAAATAATTTCATCTAATTGATACAATGATTCAAAATTAATAATTTTTTTATGTGGCCCTTTTCTACTTTCTGCATTATTAGAGATTGTTTTAATATGTTCACAAGCCCCATAAACCATATCTTTATTTTCACCACTTACTTTAACCATACCAGTATCTCTATCAAGATCGATACTTACATTAAATTTTTCAATAATCTCTTTGATAGTTGATCCTGCTTTACCAATAACAACCATAATCTTACTTGGATCAATTTTAAATTGTTCAACCAATGGTAATGCTTCACTTGGTACAATTTTAGCTGCAGCTTCTTCCATAAGACTTAAAATATGAAGTCTTCCCTCTTTTGCTTGATGTAAAGCTTCTTTAAGTACTGCAAGTTCAATTCCACCAAGTTTTATATCCATTTGAAGGGCAGTGATACCATTTTGTGTTCCAGCAACTTTAAAGTCCATATCACCATCATGATCCTCTAGACCCATAATATCAGTTAAAATTGCATGTTTACCACCCTCTTGTACCATACCCATAGCAACACCAGCAACTAAACTATGAACTGGAACCGCAGCAGCTTTAAGTGCTAAAGATCCTCCGCAAACTGTTGCCATAGAAGATGATCCATTTGATTCTAAAATCTCTGAAACCAATCTCACTGTATCACTAAAATCAAGGTCAATTGAACTCTCCAAAGCTTTCTTAGCCAAATTACCATGACCTAATTCTCTTCTTCCAGGAGCAAACATTGGTTTAGCTTCACCAACACTAAATCCTGGAAAATTATAATGCACCATAAAATTTTCAATATCAGTTGTTTTATTTGTTAAAGTTTCAAACATTTGACCATCTTTTGATCCAGCAAGTGTTCCAACAACTAATGCTTGTGTTTCTCCTCTAGTAAATAAACAAGAACTATGTGCACTTGGCAAAATATTCGTTTCAA
>JBNLDA010000101.1:0-7468 GCA_050304095.1 Arcobacteraceae bacterium
TATCTTGTAATAGTTGTTCTGCATTAAAAATAGTGCAAAGTTCATCTTTTTCATTAACTTTTACATAAGTAGTATAGGTGATCTTAGAGTTTTGCTCTTCTGTTTGAATTAACTCTTCCGTTGTCTTTTCAACAATATCTAACATACTTTTAATCAAGAAACCAATTCGTTTATGGTTGAATTCGCAGAAAATAATCAATTCGTATTCATTCAGTGGTTTAGCTTCTTCTCCAAGCCATTTATCTAAATTTACTAGTGTTACAGGTTCCCCTCTAATAGTTGCGATCCCTGCAATTATGTCTGAGCTTTTTGGCGTATCATTGATAGTTACTTCTTCAGTAATGATAAATGCTTTGATTTTAGCAATATTAATCGCATATATGTTGCGATTTCCTGTATAAAATACAGCTAATTGTTGTACGTTTCTCAAATGTGCTTGAGTCATCTGTTCTACACTATTACCAATACCCATTCATAATCCTTTGTAGTGTAATTATTTCGTAATAATTTTATCTGAATAATTCTTAAATGAAAATTTTAACTCTCTGTTAAAATCTTCATTCCATTTTTTTCGAGTTCTATAAAGAGTTCTTTTTTACCATTAAATTGGTAATTTCTAGTTTTGTAATCTTCATGAAAAAGAATTCTATACATATTTTTTTTCTTATTGTTTGGATACGGCATGATATTTATATTTGAGAAAATAATTTTCTTATCTTCATTACGATTAAAAATGATTGTTTTATATTTTTTGAATTGATCAAAATTCATACCATTACTTCTTTTGAACTCTTCAGAGTAGAAGTTGAGATATTCTTCGATATCACTTTCTTTCCAAGATTGCTTCCACTTGTGAAGTTGCCCTAATATTAAACTAATATCCTCTTTTGATACATTTTGCATATTATCTTCACTAATCATTAAAACTGATTCATCTAATTTGATCTGATTATCAATTTTTTTGATTTGATCATTGTCTAAAGCGATACATCCTCGTGTAAATTCTTCTCTTGTTTCATTTTCTGGAACTCCATGGATCCAAATACCAGAACCATTCTTATTTTGGATTTTATCATAAAGATTTGGATATGAAGTTACCATAGCCAATGGACCATAGTATGGATCGAGTTGCTCTAGCTTTTTTGTTAGATCATACGTTCCAGTTGGAGTTTTATGATCACCTTCTACTTTTTTATCCCCATCATTTTTTCCTAAAAGTATATGATTATTTTCAAAAAGTTTTTTAAATTGGTCCATATCTTTTTCATAGACTTTTAAATTATTAAGATTTTTTTCACAGACTAAAACATATTTGATCGATTCGTAATATCCTCTTGATACGTCTTTATTTTTTAGATATTCATTCCAGTAATCTTTTTTTGTTAATTGTTTTTCTAAATAAGCTTGTACAGATTCAATTCCTTGAGTTCTGTATAATTCGACAAGATCAGCTTGTGCAATATTGAATAATAAAATAAAAGTTAAAAAATAGTATTTCATGTTTCTCCTATAGTTAATTATATTTAAGGGGTAATATTATACAATAAACTCCATAATTTTTAATTTAAACATGGAGAAAAATGAAGCGTTATCTACTATTGTTTATACTTTCAAGTTTTGTGATGATTCACGCTGTTGCCACACTTCCTTGGCTAGAAAATAAAACTCAACTTTCTCAGTATGAAGAGTTAGAATGGGAGAAAGATGTTACTTTTTTAAAATTTTTAGAACTTCATTCCATCTCCCAAGATTTATACTGGAATCAATCTGTTACTGATCAAGAACTTTGTGCAGAGATTACTGCTGGGATCAATTATCAAGTATTAAAAAATAATAATAACGAGATTTTACAAGTTCTTATTCCAATTAGTGAAGAGATGCAAATTCATTTATCTAAAAATCCAGATGGAAGTTATGAATTTGATATTATCCCAATCGTTTATATTGAAATCAATGACCTAGTTACAGTTTCAGTCAATTCAATTCCATCAGTGAATATTGTTGAATTAACAGGCAATAATGGTTTAGCAAATGCATTGATTCGTACATTTAAAAATACTGTAAATTTTAGAGGGATGAAAAAAGGCGATAATATTGTCATTGATTATACACACAAAATTCGTATGGGACAATATTTTGGATCAGCACACATCAAAAGTGCTTTAGTGGAAGTGAATGGTCAAATGAACTATATGTTTAAAAACGAAGATGATGATAAATACTATAATGAAAAGGGAAAAAGTCTTACAAGTTATTTTTTCAAAATACCATTACGGTATAACAGAATTTCTAGTCGATTTACGAATAAACGTTGGCATCCTGTTTTAAAACGATATCGAGCACACTTAGGAGTTGATTTTGCTGCACCAACTGGTCGAGCGATCTATGCAAGTGCTGATGGTAAGATTATTTATCGAGGCAGAAAAGGTGGATATGGAAATACTATCGAGATCAGACATAAAAGTGGTTATAAAACATTATATGGACACTTGAGTAAGTTTAAAGGTGGCTTGAGAAATGGAAGCTATGTAAAACAGGGTCAACTTATAGGATATGTAGGAAGTACAGGATTGAGTAGTGGACCACATTTGCATTTTGGTTTGTATAAAAATGGTCGAGCGATCAATCCTCTTAAAATAGTTAAGGTAGAAACTAAAGGGTTAGCTGGAAATAAGCTCAAAGCGTTCAAAAAGTATGCACAACAAAATATACAATTGATGCAAGAAGCGATTCAAAATCCAAAATCACCATTTAAAATTGAACAATTTGAGCAAAATCAGGTATCATTACAACAATCATAAAAAAGGAAATAAATGAAATATACTGTAAAAAAACCAATCGCTGGGTTTGAAGAAGTAAATGAAGTAGAATTAGTATCGACTGATGGTATCGCAACACATATGAAAAGCACTGATAATGATTCAATGAATATGGTATTACTTAATAGTGTTATGAATGAAAATGAGATTGTTCCAAAGTTCATTATCGCTTTATTGGATATTGATGAAAATACAAATTATTCAGTATATTTTAGTGTAGTTATAAATCAAGATATTTCAAAATCATTAATCAATTTTGCTGCTCCTCTGATCTTTAATGAAGATAATAAAACTATGGCACAATTTAGTGCAGATAGTAATATAGTTACATTGGATACACTGTAAAATAACATTTACTATACCAAAATTATTTTAATTAAGGATATTTGTAATAGAATAGTAACTTTATAAAAAATAATTTTGGTTAGAGTATGATTTTAAAGCTTCTTTTTGCACTTTTTTTATCAATAACTACATCATTTGGTAGTTTAATAATCAACGATAAAACTCATGTTTATGATGATTTTTCTATTGAGTACTATTATGATGATAGTTCAAAACTTTCAATTAATGAAATCAAAAACAAACCATTTTCTACAACACTCAATAATAAATTCACCCAAGGTTATAAATATGGTAATGCTTGGTTTAAAATAGAGATTGAAAATAACAGTCTCAGCCAATCACTTGTACTTTATTTCAGTGAATCGATCTGGAGTCAATTTGATCTGTATTATCAACAAGATGATCAATGGATTATAGAAAAAAATGGTCTCAACATCCCAATAGATAAGCGTCAAATCAAAAATGTTAATCCTACATTTGAATTTGATATGCAACCTGGAGAAAAGAAGACACTCTATATTTTAGGAAATACTATTGCAAGTCAGTTGGGAGAGTTTAAACTTTATACACATGAAAGCTTTTTTGATCAAAGTAAAATAAATTCTACGCATTGGTTTATCACCTATGCAGCAATTTTATTTGCATTTGCATTGCTTAATTTATATAACTTAATCATGACAAAAGAATCAATATATTTTTACTATATTTTATATGTAATGATCTATATTGTATTTAGTTTTATGCATAGTGGTGTATATATGCTTTTAGGTTTTCCTGCGTGGATTGAAGGGTTGCATACTATTGGTCAACTCACTTTATTAAGTTTGATATTATTTACTGTGGAATTCTTAGAATTAAAATCTACCTATCGTCGTATGACCAAAGTCTTTTATTCTTTAGCTAGTGTTGCTTTTATTATAGCGATTATGTTGGCTTTAAATATTCCAAATGTGACATTCTTGAGCAATATATTTTTTAGTGCAGTATTGATTTTGATAGTCTATGTAGCAATTACAGTATTAAAAAGAGGATTTGATGGCGCAAAATACTATCTAATAGCACTAATGCTTTATCTACCAGCTATGACTATGATGGCTATGACATTCAACACAGTAGCCCCTTATAACGATATTACAAGATATTCATTTTTAGCTGGGGCATTTTTAGAGATATTTTTATTTACACTGATTTTAACTAATAGATACAAATATATTTCCAGATTGAATAATAATTTATTACAAAAAACAAAAGAACTTGAGATGATGAAAAGTGAACTTCAAAAAGAATCAACGACAGATTATCTCACTGGATTATTTAATAGAAGGCATTTCGTACAGATGTCAGAAAAATATTTTGAAAGCTCTAAAAGATATAAAAAAGATCTTTCTGTACTTATGGTTGATATTGACAATTTTAAACAGATTAATGACAATTATGGACATCATATCGGTGATATTGTTATTCAAAAAGTTGCTACAGTTATCAATAAATTAGTGCGAACATCAGATATTGCAGCCAGATATGGGGGAGAAGAATTTATTGTATTATCACCTGAAACACACAAAGAAGCATCAGGTATTTTAGCTCAAAGAATTAGACAGACGATAGAACAACAAACTATCACTGCAGAAAATATTGAACATAAAATTACTGTAAGTATTGGTTTAACTCAATTTGAAAAAGAGGATAAATCAATGGAAGAGGTTATCATTCGTGCTGATAAAGCACTTTACCAAGTCAAAAATAGTGGCAAGAATAGAGTTTGTTCTTTATAAGAGTTTAGTTATTTAAAGGTAGCTCAATTATAAAACGTGCACCATTTTGTGTGTTTTGTGCATATAGTTTGCCATTAAAACTTTCACTAATGATCTTTTGACTCATATGTAGACCTAAGCCAGTCCCTTTTCCTTTTGTTTTCGTTGTGAAATAAGGGGCAAAGATTTTCTTTAATAGATATTCAGGAATTCCGCCAGCATTATCTTCAATACTTAATATTACTGTATCCCCAGATAGTTCCATATCTAAAATGATTTGTGGATTATTGATCTGTTTATCAATAATACTATCTTTGGCATTATTGAAAATATTGATTAGAACCTGAGAAAATTCTCCTGGAATTAGTTTTAAAGTGATCGGATCAATATTGTCTATATTGTTAACGAGTTTGATAAAATTATTTGCTAAAGTTGTATTAACGATTTTTAATGTTGCATGAATAGTGTCTTGTAAAACCACATCTTCATATTGTTTGTCATTTTTTAAAAAGTCTAAAAAAATATCAACGGTTTGTGAGAGATAATTGGAATGTTCAATGATGATATTTGTGAAATTTTTTATATCTTCGTGTGAAATTTTATTATGTTCAGATTGGATTTCCAATCCAGTTGCACTTGTCGTCATTGTACTCAATGGTTGTCGCCATTGATGGGCAATATTTGCAACCATATCTCCAATTTGTGCCATTTTTGCTTGTTCAAATAGAAGTTGATCTTTGAGTTCAATCTCTTTTTCTAAACGTTTTGTTAATTGCATCACTTCAGTAATATCGGTCATAAAAAGTTTGATGATCCTATCATTAGATATCGTTCCATAGTGTCCTCTAACTTGATAGAAATACTCATCAATTTGTATAGTGTCATATACGAGATAGTTCTCTAGCAATGAATCATAGAGTCTTTCCCAAGTTTTAGATGGAATCACCGTTGTGATGGTGTCATCAAGATGAATGTTAAAATTTGCTTTTGAGATGCTATTGGCCCAAAATACTACTTGTTCTCCATCAATATCAACAAGTTCAATGATATATTCAGATAATGCATTGAAACTTTCCTTTGTATCAAAGAATTTTGATTCAATGAAATTTGTATAGTTGCCTTTGAGTGTTGAAGCAAGATCTTTTGAGGTAAGAATGTAGTATTCATCTTCTTTAGTACTATGAACCACTAATCTTCTAATTTTATATTTTTGCATCATTTTGATCATATCATTGGTTGTTTTATATTCTTCGATCATTATGATAGGTGAGTGCATGTGGTTTTTGACAGTTTCACTTTGATCTACATTATCTTTAGCTAGTCTTATAATGTCACTTTCCGAGATTATGCCCTCTACCTGATTATCAATAGTGACTAATAAAGAAGTAAGATGATTGGTGGTCATAATATCTAAAGCATATTTCAAGCTATGATGATCATTGATCATGACGGCTTTATTTCCGGCATGGATCATCTGATGTATTTGAACATTTTCAGCTTCTATTTGACTTTCTAGATAAAAAATAAGATCTTCTTGCTCTGCACAACCAATGTATTCATCGTGATTGTCTACAATAACAAGTTTACGAATATTGTTATGAAGCATCATACTTAATGCAAAGTCAATCATTCTAGTATGATGGAGTATCATCATATCTTTAGTTGTATGATCAATAGCTAGATTTTGAAAAGAGATCTTTTGGGCATAAAAACGTACAAAATCTCTTTCAGTGATAAGTCCAATTGGTTTATTATTTTCAACAATAACTATATGATGCAATCTTTCATCTGTCATCTTTTCGATAACATCTTGTAGTGTTGCAGTTTTATCTAAAGTATCGTTTGTTTTTTCAATAAAATTCTTTAATAGCATAACGAATATTATACATCAAAAAAGCAAAATTATTTATTTAAAGGATTGGGCTAGATTTCCAATAATCAAATGCCATCCATCAATGACGATGAAAAAGATAAGTTTTATGGGCAGGGATATCATAACTGGCGGAAGCATCATCATCCCTAAACTCATTAAAATAGATGCTACAATAATATCAATAACCAAAAATGGTAAGAAGATTAGAAATCCAATTTCAAAAGCAGTTCGAAGCTCACTTACTAAAAATGCTGGCATTAAAATAGTGATAGGAACATCTTCAATATTTTTTGGATTTTCCTCTTTTTTGATTCTATAAAATAAAGCTAAATCAGATTCTCTAGTATTTTTAAGCATAAAGTTTTTAAATGGATCAACTGTTTTTTCAATCGCTATTTCATAACCTATGGTTTCTTCCATATAAGGCTTGATACCTTCATTCCATGCAAGTTTTCCATATGGTTCCATAATAAAAAATGTAAGAATAAGTGAAAGTGAAATAATAATTTGATTTGGTGGAGTTTGTTGTAAACCCATTGCTTGTCGAAGTAAGGCAAAAACAATAATAAATCTTGTAAAACTTGTTACCATTAAAAGAAGTGATGGTGCAAGAACTAAAAGGGCAAGTATAATTACAATATTAATTGTTTTTACAAATTGTTCTGGTTCTTCAATTG
>JBNLDA010000102.1:0-7296 GCA_050304095.1 Arcobacteraceae bacterium
CTCTTCGATTAATTGATGTGATGGACTTGAATGTTCAACCGTGATCGAATCTAGTTCTTCATTATTATCAAGTTTGAGTCTGATCTCTTGCGTTCTAAAATCATACCCTTTTTTAAGTCTTTTTTTACGAATAGATTTTGTGACTTCATAGAGTTCAATGAGCGAATCAAATATCTCTTTTTCTACAGCTGTATATGTGTCAAATTTTCCTTCTAGGATTCTATCAATTCTACCATAGGTGAATTTCTTTTTTGATTCAATGATTGCTTCATATCGTTTAGATTTTTTGATTGAATAATCATTGTTAAAATAAATCTCATAGACAAAAGCAAATCTTGGAACTTCAGGTTTAAGTGAACATAAATCATTACTCAATTTTTCTGGAAGCATTGGTAGGACTTTGTTTGGTAAATATACTGAGGTTGCTCGTTGTTTTGCATGTTTATCTAGATTGCTACCTTCTTTTACAAAGGCACTTACATCTGCAATGGCTACATATAGTACTTGCTTACTTGCATCAAAATAGATTGCATCATCATGGTCTTTGGCTCCCATTGGATCAATAGTACTGAAATTGAGATGTGTTAGATCAACTCTATTGTTTGATTCGATATTATCTTCTATTTGTTCATCAAACGCTTCATATCTATAAGATTGATTGTATAAATATAAACTTATTAATTCATCAATATGAGGTTCATTGAGGTTTCCAAGATGTTTTATTACTTCCATTGTTTTTGAATCAAGTAGCAAAATATCATTATCATTGTAAGTTTTATCTATTTTTGTTTTTAAATGAATAGAATCTTTTATAGTACTATAGGTATTTTCTTTGAGTACTACTAAAATCTCTTGGGCATTGGTTTCAATGATCTGCTCAACAACAGCTTTGTATCTGCTTCGTGGCTGAAAGATTTTTTTTGCAATGACAAAATCACCATCATATGCTCCATAAAGTTTATCTCTAGCAATATAGATTTTTTGACTTGGATTATTAGTTATTAGTTGTGCATCATGTTGAAGTAACTTTATGTGACCACAAAGGTATTTTGTATTAAATTCATAATAATTATTATTTTTATAAACTATACCATTATTTATTAACGGTAATAAGGATTTAATCTCCTCATCATTGAGGTTATTTTCATGATTTATAAGTTTCTCTAAAGCTTTTTGTAACATACAAGGTCCTATAATAGAACTGTGAGTATACTCTAATAAGGATTGCAATATGATAAAGCGTTTAGTAGCAGTGATATTTTTATCAATTTTTATGAGTGGACATGCATTTGCTCAAGAAAAACCTCAATTACTTTTTTACTGTGGTATCACTATGGTGAAGCCAATTAAAGATATGGCAAAGATCATTGAAGATAAATATAATTGTGAGATAAAGATTTCACAAGGGGGATCGAAAGATCTTTATGATTCATTGAAATATGCTAAAGTGGGTGATTTGTACCTACCAGGATCTGATTCTTATCGTAAACAAAACCTAGCAGATGGCTTTTTATTAGATGAAGTATACATAGGATATAACCAAGCAGCCTTGTTTGTATTAAAAGGGAACCCAAAAAAATTCAGTTCATTAGATGATTTAGTAAAGTCAAATAACGCCGTAACACTTTGTGATCCAAAATCTGGTAGTATTGGAAAAATGACTAAAGCGATTTTGGAAAAATATAAAGGAAAAGAGTTTTTCTATGATGCATATGATAATGTAACAATGATTGGAACAGATTCAAGAAATCTTAATAGAGCACTTATAGATATGCAAGCAGAACTCACAATTAACTGGAAGGCAACTGCTTTTTGGCCTGAAAATGCTCCTTATGTAGATGTTGTTGAGATAGATGAACAATATGCACCCAAAAAACGTTTAGTGATGAATTTATTAAGTTTTTCAAAACACCCAGACATTGCAAAGGCTTTTATGGAATTTGCTCGTGGTCCTGAAGGTCAAGTAATTATGAAAAAATATGGATTTCTTGATTAATGAAAAAAAACGTTTCCAATATTAAACAAACTTATAAGGCATTGATCCTTTTATTGGGATCATTTCTTATAGGAATTGTCACTCTTGTAGTTCTACATAGTTACTTTCTAAAATTAATTGAAAATCTAGATGCTCAAGTATTGAATTTGGAAGCCAAAATTAAAATAGGGGAATTTGTTGCAGAAGATATTCATAAAGTACGATCAGATTTTTTTGAGTTGACGGTTACAACGACCAATACACGATCGATTGATTTAGTCAAAGAGAGATTGTATGAGCGAATCGATGTGATTGAAAGTTCATTAAAGATTTTGGAAAAAGGTGGAACTTTAAAGCGATTGATTCGATTGAATATTGCAGGGCACCATAATACAATTAAAGAAGTCACTTATATAAAAAGTGATAAAAATGAGATATCTCTCGAAGCAATTGATATTATGCCAAAGCTTTTACAACTAAAAGAAAAAATAGAAGAGAGTATTAAACTTTTAGTTTTACAGCAACAATATTTAAAAGAACAGAATTTAGAACGATATCTCGAAGTGAATAGAGAGGTACATTATTTTAATAAATCTGCTCCAGCCTATTTTAATAGAATGCTTGAAAATATTAGAAGATTACTCTATGAAGGTGAGATCGAATTTCAAGAATTACAACAAGAGATTAATGCAGAGAAAGCTTATTATTCACAATTAGAATTATATATTGTGGGGTTAGTTGCATTAATAGTGCTTTTATTAGGTACATTCATTGCAAAACAAATTTTAAGAAGTAGCGAAAATTTAGAATCATTAAACGATACCTTACAAGAGAATGTAATACAAATTGAAAAACAATCACAATATATTAGAAGTATTTTGGATGCACAACCAAACATTGTATTATTGACTAATGGTGAAATATTATTAGATGCAAATAATAGATTATTTGAATTTTTAAGTCAGTATAAGAATCTTGATGAATTTAAAAAAGAACATACTTGTGTATGTGAATTTTTTGAACCATATAATGATGAATATTTAATTTCAGAAAATGGTGATGGAAAAAGTTGGATTGATATAGTTTTAAGTAACAAAGATATCAAACATAAAGTTGCAATGAAAAATAGTGATGGTGAGATCGTTCATTTTAATATTGACGCAGTGGAAGCAACGCTCAATGATGGAAGTTATTTGATTATTGTATCATTTAATGATATCTCAGGTGAGGTTATTGCTCATGAGAAGTTGCAACATTTGAATGATAATCTTGAAAAAATAGTTGATGATAAAACAAAACAACTACAAGAATTGAATGATAATCTAGAACAAAAAGTCATTTTTGAAGTGCAAAAAAATAGAAAAAAAGATCAACAGATGATACAACAATCTAGATTTGCAGCTCTTGGAGAGATGATAGGAAATATTGCCCATCAATGGAGACAACCATTGAGTGCCATTAATTCTACGGCTTCAGCTATGAAAGTGCAATTACAACTTCAAATTGCAGAAAATCAGGATATTGACAAATCGTATGACAAGATTATGGAATATGTAGGGTTCTTAAATCAAACAATTGAAGATTTTAGAGAATTCTTTAGAGAGAATAAAGAATCTTCAATGTTTAACCCAAATGAGATTATGACAAAAACATTATCAATCACGAGTGCATCATATAAAGATAATCTTGTTGAAGTCGCAACTGATTTTGATGAAGATCTGAATTTGGTATGTGGATTACCAAATGAACTTTCACAAGTATTTTTAAATATTTTAAATAACGCAAAAGATGCATTGAATCAAAATAATATAGCAGATAAGCATGTTTTGGTACGTTCATATAATATCGGCAAATATGCATGTATGGAAATTTATGATAATGGTACAGGAATCCCAGAAGAGATCATCAATAAGATCTTTGATCCCTATTTTACTACAAAACACCAGTCTCAGGGTACTGGTATTGGATTGTATATGAGTAAAGAGATCATTGAAAAACACATGAATGGAAAATTAGAAGTTCAAAATGCTCACAAAGATTTCAATGGAATCGAATATAGTGGAGCGATGTTCAGAGTAAAATTACCAGTATCTACAACTTGTAAATAAAGATGCTAAAATAGTTTAAGTAGTCTCAAGAGTAATTTTAGATATAATCTCCAAAATTTTAACAGAGGAACAAGTAATATGGCATTAAATGTTTATTATGATAAAGATTGTGATATCAATATCATCAAATCAAAAAAAGTAGCAATGATCGGATTCGGATCGCAAGGTCACGCACATGCTGAAAACTTAAGAGATAGTGGTGTTGAGGTATGTATTGGATTAAGAAAAGGTGGATCTTCTTGGGCGAAAGCTGAAGCAAAAGGTTTTGAAGTATTAACAGTTGCAGAAGCAAGTGCTGCAGCAGATGTTGTTATGATTCTTTTACCAGATGAAAATCAATCTGAAATCTATGCAAATGAAATTGAACCAAACTTAAAAGAGGGTGCAACTATTGCATTTGGACATGGTTTCAATATTCATTATGGAAGAATCACTCCAAGAAAAGATATCAATGTAACTATGATCGCTCCAAAAGCTCCAGGACACACTGTAAGAAGTGAGTTTGTAAGAGGTGGAGGTATTCCAGATCTTATCGCTGTTGGTCAAAACCCATCTGGAACTACTAAAGAGTTAGCATTATCTTATGCTTCTGCAATTGGTGGTGGTAGAACTGCAATTATTGAAACTACTTTCAAAGATGAAACTGAAACTGACCTATTTGGTGAGCAAGCTGTTCTTTGTGGTGGAGCTACTGCATTAGTTCAAGCTGGTTTTGAAACATTAACTGAAGCTGGATATGATCCACAAATGGCATACTTTGAGTGTCTTCACGAATTGAAATTAATCGTTGACTTGATGTTCGAAGGTGGAATTGCTGATATGAGATATTCTATTTCAAATACAGCAGAGTATGGTGATTATGTATCTGGACCAAGAGTTATCAATGCTGAGTCAAAAGCAGCAATGAAACAGATCTTAAAAGAGATTCAAGACGGACAATTTGCAAAAGACTTTATTCTTGAAGGTCAAGCAGGATACCCAAGAATGAATGCTGAGAGAAACAACCAAAGAGAAACTCTAATTGAGAAAACAGGTGTTGAACTTAGAAAAATGATGCCTTGGATTGCGGCAAATAAAATCGTAGATCAAGATAAAAACTAATTGATCTTTTAGAAAGGGATTTCCCTTTCTATTAATTTTTTTAAATGAAAAAAACAACACAACGTCCTACTCGAAAACAAACTCCCAGAAAACAAATTCACAGAAAAAAAACGAAACAAAGTATCTTAAGTCCAAAAAATATATTGATTGGATTAGTTGTTCTATTTATATCAGTGGTAAGTGTTTCAGTATTGTTGATAGATCAAGAAAAACATACTGAAAAACCAAAGAAAACTGAAGAAGTTGATGACAAAAAATACAATGAGTATATTGAAGAGAAGATGACACAATATATCAGTGATGGAAAACAAAAATTTGAAGAACATACCGAAGAGCTTCAAAATGATTATGTTGTAATGAAAGAGCAGATCAAGAAGAAAGATGAACTCTTAGAACAAAAAATAGAAAAACTCAAAAAAGAGATCATGCAATCTTTAGCCAATAAAGATGAACAAAGTCAAAAGTTAGCTGAAAAATTAGTCAAAGAGATTGATAAAGAGATTGCACCAATATTAGAGAAGAAAAAAGAAAAGAAAACTATATCTGACAAACCAAGATTGGCAATTATAATAGATGATGTAAGCTATTCTCATCAAGTTAAAAGTATACAAGATATTGGATATAAGGTAAATATGTCATTTTTACCTCCAACATCACGTCATGAGAATTCTGCTAATTTGGCTGCAAAGCTTAGTACCTCTTATATGGTACATTTACCTTTACAAGCGAGCAGTTTCAAGCATGAAGAGGATAATACGTTACATATAGGCGATTCTTTAGAAAAAATTGATCAAAGAATTGCACAAATTAGAAAGCTTTATCCAAAGGCAATTTATCTCAATAATCATACTGGAAGTAAATTTACTGAAGATGAAACTTCTATGGATAGGTTGATGAGTGTATTGAAAAAATATGATTTTAAATTCATCGATAGTCGAACAACAGCTAAAACGGTTGCTGAAAAATATGCTCAAAAACACCAAGTAGAATTTTATTCAAGAAATATTTTTCTAGATAATGAACAGAATTTTGAATATATTCAAGGGCAACTAAAAAAAGCAATAAATATTGCACATAAGACTGGTTTAGCTATTGCCATTGGTCATCCACATAAGGAAACGATCAAAGTTTTGAAAAATTCTAAAGATTTATTAAATAATTTAGAAATAATATACGCAGATCAATTATAATTTAATAATTTTTTAATAATTTTCATGTATAATTGTCGATGCAAAGAAATATTACGCCTTTACAGACTACTATTCCTGAACTAAAACTGATTAAAAAGTATCCCCATACTATTTATTATATTGGCAATATTTCTTTGCTTCAAAAACCAAAAATCACGATCATTGGGTCTCGAAGACCGATTCAATATACAAAAATCCAAACACAAAATTTATCAAAAAAATTATCTAATATAGGATATACCATTGTTTCTGGTGCAGCCATGGGTGTTGACTCACTTGCGCATAGATCTGCTGGAGCAAATAAAACAATAGCAGTCGTAGCTAATGGTTTAGATATACGTTATCCAAAGATCAATAGTAAATTAATAGAATCAATCGAGAATGAAGGATTGATTTTAAGTACTTATGAAAAAGGGGTTGAACCAAGACCCTATCATTTTGTTCATAGAAATGAGATTGTTGTTGCATTAGGAGAGTGTTTGATCATCACTCAAGCAGATTTGAATAGTGGAAGTATGAGAAGTGCCCAATATGCACTAGAGATGGGAAAAAAGATTTATGTTTTGCCTCATCGAATTGGTGAAAGTGAAGGGACAAATTTTTTGGTACAAAATGGTCAGGCTGAAGTTATTTATGATATTGATGAATTTGTTAACTCTTTAAATATCCAAGGATCTAAAATAGAACCATTGTATGATGAATTTTTGGAGTTTTGTAGACTCAATCCAACCTATGATGAAGCAGTTAATAAATTTAGTAATAAAGTTTTTGAATATGAGTTATTGGGAAAAATTCAAATAGAAAACGGAAAGGTTTCCGTTTAAATTCTATTTATGTCTTAATTGATAGGTGATATCTCCAGCTCCAACACCAAGAACAATTCCATTATCAAAAACATCAGTAATCTTTCCATCTTTTTGAC
>JBNLDA010000103.1:0-7106 GCA_050304095.1 Arcobacteraceae bacterium
ATGCACCAGTGATATTTGATGCCACACACTCGGCACAAGTACCTAGTACTGGTGGTACAACAGGTGGAAACTCAGCAATTGTTCCTTCATTAGCTAGAGCTGCTGCAAGTGTTGGAGTTGATGGATTCTTCTTTGAAACACATTTTGACCCAAGTTGCGCTTTAAGTGATGGTCCAAACATGTTAAAAATTGATGATCTCTATAAGACTATAGATCAAATCTTTGCAATTCAAGAAGTTCTAAATTTCAACTAATGAACATAATCTATTCAAGTAGCACAACGACTGAAAGCTTTAGAGATACATTAGAAGCTATATATGATAAAAAGAAAACTATTTTTATCCTCTCTTGTGCTAATGATTATACAAAAGATCAACTCGACCCAATTTTACAACAATATGAAAACAATATTTTTGGTGCTGTGTTTCCTGAGATTATCTACAAAGGTGAAGCAAAAACAAAAGGGGTGATTTTTATCCTTTTTGATGAGTTATTCAAGATTATACAGATCAATAATCTTCATGATCAAAAAAATATCGATACTATTTTGGAAAAAGTCTCACTTGATAAACACCAAACATGTTTTGTTTTTGCTGATGCTTTATCAAAGAAAATCGATCTACTTACAAAAAGACTCAACATACAATTTGGCTCAAATTTAAATTATATTGGTGCAGGTAGTGGGAATCTCAATGTGGGCGTAAATAATGGTTATTGTATCTTTACCAATGAAGGTTTTTTCAAGCAATGTGCCGTTTTGGCTTTTGGACACATCCAAAGTAGTGTTTGCATCAATCATGGATACAAACCAATTTCCAAACCTTTTATTGCTACAAACACCAAAGATAATATTTTATTTGAAATTGATCATCAAAATGCCTATGAAGTCTATAAAAACACAATCATAGAGCATTACCCTACTTTACAAAATGATTTTAAATTTGAGCACATCTCTAAAAACTTTTCACTTGGTATCAAAAAAATAAACAGTGAGCAACTTATCGTTCGTGATCCAATTATACTCAAAGATGATGCTTTAATATGTATTGGAAATATTGAACCCAATAGCACTTTATATATACTCTATGCCAATCAAGAAAATATTGTAGATGCAACCAAAAGCACTTCAATAGAATGTTTAAGTGATTGCGATTTTGATACTGATCTAACGTTTTATTTTGCGGGAGTATCTCGCGCTTATTTGGGAGAAGAAACAATCTCAAAAGATTTAAATTCAATCAGTGAAAACAAAGAATACATTACAGGTGCACTGTGTCTAGGTGAAATTGCCAAACACAATAATACTTTGCTAAATTTCCATAATAAAACAACGATCATCGCAAAGGTGCAAACCAATGCTCAATAAATCTTTAGATAATTTTATATTGCAACTTCAATCAATTATTATTGAATCAAACGATCCAAATACACTTATGCACAATAGTTTTGAATTTCTTTATTTGGGTCTTGATTGTAAATCTCTCGCACTATATAATCCAATTGACAAAAGAGAGCCAATCTATACACTACCAAAGCAACAAAAATATGATCAAAAAGAGCTTTATGTTGAATCGATTTTTTCAATCAATGAACACACATTGATCCTAAAAACCAATCAACATCTAGATCAAATATTAAATACCCAAATTCAAAAACTTCTTGATCTCTTTGCAAAAGAGATATCGAAACTTCTTATAAACCAAACAAAAGAATATTCAACAAGACATACAATTTTTGCATTGCTCAATAGAAGGCTTCTAGGGCTTAGTCAAAAAATAAACAACAGTACTACTGATCTAGAGATAAAACAAAAATACAACCAACTTAACAATGATCAATTTAAAGAAAATATTAAAACTATTTTCACCAACAATGATGAATCAGTAAGAAATATTGGCATATTTGATTCTTTAATGAATAATGAAAATAGAATATCTACATTTACAAGTATTTATTTTATTGAAAAAATCAAATTGATTATGCAAGATTTTCTTGATAAAAACAATATAGAATTGGTTTGCGAACTTGACAATGTAACTATTTCAACCTACGAGAATGAACTTTTGGAAGCTGTATTTTATCTCCTACACTCAAGTTCAAAATCTATTATTAATAAAAAACCAAAACATCGTGAAATTTTTCTAAAATGGTCATATAAAAACAGTGATTCTATCATCACAATAGAATGTTATACACAAGAGGAAAAAGAGGAAAATATTAGTAAATTTTTCGATCCATATTATATCCAAAACCTAACCAACAAAAACCAGAATTTAGGGCTATACCTATCAAAAAATGCAATATGTAAGCAAATAAATGGTACTATTGATGTTTCAAAATTAACTATAGATCATAACAATAACGATTCTAATGGTACAAAATACACAATAATTCTAAAGGACAGTAATGAAAATTATTGAAGGAAAACTAAGACTTTCGGGTTCTGAAAAAGTTGCAATCATCAATGGAAGATTTAATCATATCATCACTGATAGATTAGTTGAAGGTGCAAAAGATGCTTTTATAAGACATGGTGGAGATGATTCAAATCTAGATTTGATATTAGTTCCAGGTGCATTTGAGATCCCATTTGCACTTACTAAAGCTCTAGAAAGTGGTAAATATGATGCAATCTGTTGCGTTGGTGCAGTAATCAGAGGAGCAACTCCGCACTTTGATTATATCAGTGCTGAAGCTACAAAAGGGATTGCAACAGCAACTATGAAACATGGTATTCCAGTTTCTAATGGTGTTTTAACAACAGATACAATTGAGCAGGCAATTGAGAGAGCGGGAAGCAAAGTTGGTAACAAAGGTGCTGAAGCGATGGTTACTATCATAGAGATGCTTGATCTATATAGTGAGATGGCAAAATAATGGCTACAAGAACTCAAGCAAGAGAATCTATTATTGGCTTATTATATGCTTACGATCTTGGCAATAAAGAGATCGCTAAATTCTCTGATATACTATTGGAAGATAAAAAAATTAGAAACAAGCAAAAAGATTTTGCTATGAATCTTTTTAATGGTGTAATGCAAAACCTAGAAGCCATTGATAAAGAGATCGAATCTCATCTTAATGAAAGAGGTTTAGAAGGGATTGGTGCTATTGAAAAATCAATTTTGAGATTGGCTTCGTATGAGATTTTACACACCACTTTAGATAAACCAATTATTATTAATGAAGCGATCGAATTAGCTAAAAGACTAGCTGCAGAAAATGCACCTAAATTTATCAATGGTGTACTTGACAAGGTCAATAAATGAAACTTTGCGTCTCATTGGACAACCCAAGTGCCAAGGATAATTTAGCTTTAGCACAACAGCTCAAAGATCAAGATGTATGGCTAAAAGTTGGTTTTCGTTCCTATATTCGTGATGGAAAAGAATTTTTAGAACAACTTAAAAACATTAATCCAAATTTTAAAATTTTTCTTGATTTAAAACTTTACGATATCCCAAATACTATGGCTGACGCAGCCGAAGAGATTTGCCTATTACCAGTTGATATGTTTAATGTCCATGCAAGTGCTGGTAAAAAAGCGATGCAAACAGTAATGGATCGAATCAAAGATGTACCAAATAGACCATTAGTCTTAGCTGTAACAGCTCTTACGAGTTTTGATAATGATTCATTTGAATATATTTACAATGAACCTATTGATAAAAAAGCATCAAAATTTGCAAAAGACACGTATGAAGCAGGATTGGATGGCGTTGTTAGTTCTGCATTTGAATCATACGACATCAAACAGAACACATCAAAAGAGTTCATTACTCTTTGTCCAGGTATTCGTCCTTTTGGTGAAGATGCCGGTGATCAACAAAGAGTTGCAGATATATCATTAGCAAAAAAAGAACTTGTAGACTTTATTGTAGTTGGAAGACCAATCTATAAAGCAGAAAATCCACAAGAAATAGTAGAAAAAATCTTAAAAAGCATCTAATTTTAAGGTGCTTTTTAACTACTATTATCTATAATTCTAACCTCATTTAGGACAGATGGGTGAGTGGCTGAAACCACATCCCTGCTAAGGATGCGAACTGGCAACGGTTCCGAGGGTTCAAATCCCTCTCTGTCCGCCACTTATTACACAATATTTAATCAATCACATCACTTTACTTTATGACAAATTTATTGATTTATTGCTATAATATTTGTTAATTAACAATTTTTTTCTCTCAGGATCGGTTATTTATGGTATTAAAAAACTTTTCTATTCTTTATGTTGAAGACAGCAAAACCCTCAAAGAACACATGAAAGATATCCTTTCGGGTCTTGTAAAAGAACTTTTTATTGCAAAAGATGGAAAAGAAGGTTTATCTCAATATGCCTTACATAAACCAGATATCATCATCACTGATATAAATATGCCAAATATTGATGGTTTGCAAATGGCTAAGATCATAAGAAAGTCAAATAAAGATATACCTATTATATTCTGTACTGATTTTGAAAATATAGACAATTTAAAACAAGCTATTTCTATTAATGTCCATTCGTTTATACATAAACCTATAAAAGAAGATAAAATTATTCAAACCCTAACATATGCAGCAAATGATCTACAAAATAAAATAGATGCAGAAAAGCTAAAGAAATTTGAAATGAATCAAGAAAAAATATCAATCATACTAAATCTTTTACATGAAATAGGGCATCATTGGAGACAACCACTTACTACAATATTGACTTTATCAAGTAGTTATGAACTCAAAAAAAGAAATGGTCTATACAAAGATATTGAAGAAGAGATCAAGGATATAAATTTTATCTCTCAAGAGATTCAAAAACTTTCATCAGTTCTTAATATGATCGAAAAAATTGATATTCATCACACTGCGATAGAAGATCTTGAAAAACTTATTAAAATCAGTAATCCTATCTACAATTAATTTCAATATAACATAAAGCGCTGTATAATCTATAAAAATTATTTATAATGAGTATATATGGCCCTTTCACGTTTTATTGTAATTATTTTAATATTATTCAATTTCGTCTATTCTAAAGATAATACAAAAGCAATCACCCTTCAACTATCGTGGTTTGATCAATTTCAATTTGCTGGTTATTACATAGCAAAAGAAAAGGGTTTTTATGAAGATGCTGGTTTAAATGTGAACATCAAACCATTTGAATTTGGCATTGACATCCCAACTGAAGTTAGCGATGGAAAAATAGACTATGCAATTGGTAGAGAAACGCTTATTCTAGACAAGGCCAATGGTAATGATATCGTTGCCTTATACGCATTATTTCAAGCAAGTCCTTTGATCCTGATAAGTACAAAGGAATCAGGAATCAATACTATTGCAGATTTTGATAATAAAACAATCATGACAACCATTGATGATGCAAGTGAAGTCTCCATAAAATCGATGATATCATCCCAAAAATTAGATTTGAAAAATCTCAATTTTATTAATCATACCCATAATATCAATGATCTAGTTGATAAAAAAACAGATGTTATATCTGCATATTCTTCAAAGTCGCCGTATATACTTGATAAACTAGGTATTGAGTATAATATTTTTTCACCCAAAGATTATGGATTTGATATGTACAGTGATCTACTTTTCACAAGCAGTAATAAAATCAAAAACCACCTTGATGAAGTACTCAAATTTAAACAAGCTTCGTTAAAAGGTTGGGAATATGCCTATTCTCACATAGAAGAAACGGTTAAATTGATACTTCATAAATATAATGCGCAAAATCTTTCAAAAGAAGAATTAATTTACGAAGCTAATGAATTAAAAAAACTCTCTTATTTTGGAGAGAACAAACTAGGAAATATAAATTTAAATAAATTACAAAGAATCTATGATTTGTATAATGTTATGGGACTTATTAAAAGTCCAATTCATATAGAGGATTTTATATTTAAAGATCATTTTAACACTGATTTGAATTTTACTGCAGAAGAATTAAATTTCATCCAATCAAATTCTATTCAGTGTGTAACAAATGCTTCATGGACACCCTTTAACATGATAGATGAAAGTGGAAATCTTAGTGGTATTGCCATAGATTATTGGAAGTTAATCATTGAAAAAACTGGTTTAAATGCCAAATGCACTCTTATTGAAAATTGGCCCGATGTTTTAAGTGCCATTAAAAATGATCGAGCCGACATTACTCTTAGCACCACAAAAACAAAAGAGAGAGAAGAGTATTCAGTATTTACAAAACCATATATCTCTTACCCAATTGCTATTGCAACAAGAAATGAGCATGCATATATTTCTGATCTATCAATCTTAAAAGATATGAAAGTTGCAGTAGGAAAAAATACTTCCGCTCATAAACTATTGATGCAAAATATCCCAGATATAAAATTTGTTGAAGTTGCAAATATAGAAGAAGCACTCAATTTGCTTTCAAGTGGAAAGGTGGACGCTGCAGCTGAAATTTTGCCAGTATTAGCTTATATGATGAATAAATACAAATATTCCAATTTAAAAATCTCAGGGGCTACATCCTTTAATTTTGAAGTTATGATGATGGTAAATGATGATAAAAAGATACTTGCTTCAATCATCAACAAAGCCATTAATATTATCACTCCGGAAGAAAAACAAGCAATTAATAATAAATGGATATCGGTTAAATATGAACAAAGTTTTAATTACACACTTTTAATTCAAATAGTGGCTGGTTTTAGTATTTTACTTGTATTTTTACTCTTTAGACATTTTCAAGTACTTAAACACAAAAAAGAATTAGATAGTAAAAATAGAGAACTTCAAAAATCAAAAAAAGAATTAAACAACAGCAATAAAAGACTTACAATGGCTGCAAAGGTATCTTTCGATCTTTTATATGAAAAAGATATAAAAAGTGATCAATTATTTTGGTACGGAGATATAGATAAATTTCTAGGATATAAAACAGGTCAAATTTCTAAAGATTTTGAAAGTTGGTTAAACATTATCCATCCAGATGATAAGCAAAAGGTTTTAAATACAATAAAACTCTATCAAACATCTATAAAACCAATTTTTTATGAATATAGAAGCTACCAAGAAGATGGTGAGTTTCAATACTGGCAAGATAGAGCAATGCCAATATTGGGCAAAAATGGTTTACCTAAAAA
>JBNLDA010000104.1:0-7073 GCA_050304095.1 Arcobacteraceae bacterium
CACTATATTGTCGTACAGATACATCTTGAAGTCCTCGAACAATTACCATATCGATATTTACATCATTGTCTGTAACCACTCTAAATCCTGAAGCATCTACATTATTGCTCACACTTACATTATAAATAAGTTGTGCATCTTTTAAAAGTTCATCAATGAGTTCGTTATAGATTGTGGCTTTTGTAAAACCGTAAAAAATGAAAGAGAGTACAACGATAAAAGCCGTTGTTGCAAAAATCAATTTTTGAGAAAATTGTTTGTATATGCTCAGGCTTTTTCGCATGTTAAATACTATTTAGTTTTATTCTTCTTCTTTTGGTGGATAACAGAATCTGTATCCTCTTCTTCTGATCGTTTCGATAGTAGAAATACCTAATGGTTTATCCATTTTTTGTCTAATTTGGTTGATAGCAACCTCAATTACGTTTGGAGTAACTAATTCTGGTTCTTCCCAGATTGCGTCTAGTAATTGCTCTTTAGAAACGATTTGGTCTCTATGTCTTGCAAGGTGCGTTAATACTTCAAAAGGTTTCCCTTTTAATTCGATCTCTTCACCATTGTATTCGATTTTTTCTTCATCTGGGTTGATTGAAAGATCATCGATCTCAATTACATTAGTTCCACCAAATCTTAATCTTGCTTCAATTCTAGCAAGTAAAATATCAAAATCAAATGGTTTTTTGATGTAGTCATCTGCACCACTTCTAAGTGCTTCAATTTCAGAGTCTTTATCATCTCTTGCTGAGATAATAACTACTGCAGTTCTTGAACTTCTCATTTTTGTTAATTTACATAACTCGATTCCATCACCATCTGGTAACATCCAATCAGTTAAAACAAGATCGTAATTTCTAATATCTAAGAAATATTCAGCATCTTTGTAGTTCTCTGCAGAGTCTACTTGATAACCAAAATCTGTTAGTCCTTCTTGTAATGTTCTGTTTAGTGTAATTTCATCTTCAATAATTAATATTCTCATATGCTCATGTCCCTGTAGTTTTCTTAAGTTTTTGTTAAGTTTAAGTTTTTTGAGTCGCAATTGTACCATAAAAAATGACAAATTTAAAGTGTTTTTAAGAAAAATTTCAAAATTTAGCCCCTTTATACCAAAATTTAGCAGCTACAACGTATTAACTCTTTGTTAACAAAAACCAGATATAATATTGCCCATAATCAAACCCAAAAGGAATTAACTTATGATAAAAAAAATCACACTTAGTGTTGTTGCTACACTATTCATTGGTGCTTCAGCACTAAACGCTCAAACATATGCAACAGTTGATGGAGAAAACATCACAGAATCAGACATTGCAACAGTTATTAGAGACCCAAGGGTTCAATTTGACAAGCTTCCTAAAGCACAACAAGATCAAGTTATTCAACAGCTTGTTGAGAAAAAACTTTTAACTAAAAAAGCTTTCCAAAGTGGTGTAGAATCACTACCTGCTTATAAAGACGCAATGGCAAAATTAAAACAAGAGATCGGTTTAGAAGTTTGGATGCAAGACCAGTATAAAGATATCAATGTAAGCGATGCTGAGATCAAAGGTTTTTATGATAAAAATAAAGATAAATTCAAACAACCAGAGCAATACAGAGCAAGACATATCTTACTAAAAACAGATGCGGATGCGAAAGCGATTATTGCAGATTTGAATAAAGCTGGGGATAAAAAAGCAAAATTCATTGAACTAGCAAAAGCAAAATCAACTGGACCTTCTGGACCAAATGGTGGAGATTTGAATTGGTTCACAGAAGAAAGAATGGTTCCAGAGTTTTCATCAGCTGCTAAAGCTTTAAAGAAAGGAACATACACTAAAGTTCCAGTAAAAACTCAATTTGGTTATCATGTAATTTATTTAGAAGATACAAAACCAGCTTCAACAGTTGCACTAAAAGATGCTAGCGATAAAATCAAACAAGCATTGATGCAAGAAAAATTCAGAACAAAAATCAAAGAGATTGCAGATAGTATGAAAAAAACTGCAAAAATTTCTATTAAGTAAGGAAATATTAATGGGTGCACTAGAAATTGTTCAAGCAGGAGTCTTAACTGGTAGTGAAACAAAAAAACTATTTGACTATGCAAAAGCAAATAACTTTGCGATACCTGCAGTAAATGTTGTAAACACTGATTCAGTGAATGCTGTTTTAGAAGCTGCAAAAAAAGTTAATTCTCCGATCATTATTCAATTTAGTAATGGTGGAGCAAATTATTTTGGTGGAAAAGGAATCAATTCAGAAGTTTCTTCTGTTCTTGGAGCTATCAGTGGAGCACAACATGTGCACACTATGGCTCAAGCTTATGGAGTTCCTGTAGTATTACATACAGACCATGCAGCAAAAAAACTTTTACCATGGATTGATGGTATGCTAACGGCAAGTGCTCAACATTTTGGTGTCACTGGACGACCATTGTTCTCTTCTCATATGTTAGATTTAAGTGAAGAACCATTAGCTGAAAATCTTGGTATTTGTTCTATGTATTTAGAAAGAATGAAAAAACTTGATATGATGATCGAGATCGAACTTGGTATCACTGGTGGCGAAGAAGATGGTGTTGATAATACAGACGTAGACAATGCTCTTCTTTATACACAACCAGAAGAGGTGAATGAAGCATATGAGAAGCTAAGTGCCGTATCAGATTTATTTACAATTGCTGCTTCATTTGGAAATGTACACGGGGTTTACAAACCAGGGAATGTTGTATTAAGTCCTGTAATTTTAGATAATTCTCAGAAATTTATCAAAGAAAAACACTCTACAGATGAAAAACCAGTGAACTTTGTTTTTCATGGTGGAAGTGGATCATCACTTGAAGAGATCAGAGAAGCCATTGGTTATGGTGTTATTAAAATGAATATCGACACTGATACTCAATGGGCATTTTGGGATGGAGTAAGAGATTATGAAAAGGAATATCATGATTTCTTACAAGGTCAAATTGGAAATCCAGAAGGTGAAGATAAGCCAAATAAAAAATACTATGATCCTAGAAAATGGTTACGAGCTGGTCAAGAATCAATGATCGCTAGGCTTGAAAGAGCATATGAAGATCTCAATTGTATTGGGAAAAACTAATTAATTAAAATAAACTATTTTAAGGAAGTCTTTTAGGCTTCCTTTTTTTATTTGTACTGGAATCTAAATGAGTGAATTATTGAATATTTTGATGCCTATATTTATTCTCATTGCTTTTGGATTTGCTTTTCAAAAGATCGCATTTCCAAGTGAAAACTTTTGGAAAGATGCTGATAAACTGACCTATTATGTTTTGATGCCAATTTTACTAATTTATAAACTAGCCAATACCAATTATCAATTTGATGAAAAACTAATCTATTTTATACTCACTCCCATCATTGCTATTTTGATTGTAACAACTCTTTTGATACTACTTCATAAAAAAATCAATTTTGAACCAAAAGCTTTTACTTCAATGGTTCAAGGCTCAATTCGATTCAATACCTATATATTTTTATCTATCGCCCTACTTGCTTTTGGTGAGAAAGGTTTAGTTCTAGCATCTATCATGATTGCTTTTGCTATTCCATTGATCAATATCATTTGTGTAAGTGTTCTTGTAAAATACAGTTCTCACAATCAATTGAATATAAAAGGTTTTTTTCTAACGTTGATCAAAAATCCATTGATCTTGGGATGTATTATTGGTATTTCATTAAATAACTTTGAAATTCCACAAATGATCAATGAATCACTTAGATTAATTAGTAATACTGCTTTGCCATTGGGTCTTTTATCGATTGGATTTAGTCTTAAAATAAAAGATTTTAGCTCCCATATAAATCAGGTGATGGTAACTTCTGTGTTTAAATTTTTAGTTCTACCAACATTGATATTCATCATTGCATCACTGTTTTTCTTAGAACGTGAAATGATCATGATCTTGGTTTTATATGGAACACTTTCAACTGCACCCACATCTTATATATTGGCCAAACAAATGGGTGGAGATAGTGAACTCATGGTATCGATTATTACACTGCAAACGCTATTTTCAATCATACCATTGAGTATTGTATTGAGTTTTATCTAATTTGTGTATCTGTACTATTTGAAATAAGCTCTTAAAATCATTTTCATACACGCTTGGGAAATCCCTACAGTAAAGTTGTTTGCAATAAGCTCTTAAGAAAACCTCTGCAACGGAAGGATCAAAATCTTTGATTTTGAGGATCCACCGTGAAGCCGTTTGAGAAAGAGTTTATAAAAACAATCTAGCAATATATATTTAGTACACTTCTAATTCGTTATATACTGAATCTCTCTCAACTGGAATAAATCCAGAGTTTTTAATGAGTTGCACAAAAGGCTCTAATGCAAGTCCATTGGCACTAGCTGCACCCGCTGCAGAATTGATTGATTCTTTTTGGATTGTTCCGTCTAAGTCATTTGCACCAAATTCTTGTGCTACAAGTGCAAGTTTAACAGTTGAAGTCACCCAATACGCTTTTAAATGTGGGATATTATCTAACATCAATCGAGAGATCGCCATTGTTTTTAGTATCTCTTGTCCAGTTAAAAACTCTTTTACCTTTAAAAAGTTGTTTTCAGTTTGATATACAAGTGGTATAAATGCATTGAACCCACCCGTTTGATCTTGAAGATCACGAAGTCGCATCATATGATCAATTCGATGTTCTCTACTTTCAATATGTCCAAAAAGCATTGTAGCATTACTTTGTTTTCCTGCTTGATGCCAAAGTTTATGGATATCAAGCCATTGTTGAGATGTGACTTTCCCTCCACAAATTCTTTTTCGAACCGCTTCATCAAAGATCTCTGCTCCACCACCTGGCATTGAATCAACTCCAGCTTCAAGCATTCTATTGATCACTTCTTGATGAGATAGGTTGTATTCTTCACTCAAAAAATGAATTTCAGCAGCCGTTAATGCTTTGACATGCATTTGTGGATATTGCTCTTTTATTTTTCTAAAAATATCTAAATACCACTCAAGTCCAGTATCTGGATTGTGTGCAGATACAATATGAACTTCTTTTATATTTTTTGCTTCAGATTGTTTCACGATATCTAATATCTCTTCATGTGTCATAGTGTATGGATTTGGATTTTTTCTACTTGCACTATAAGCGCAAAATTGGCATACATCTTTACATATATTGGTTGGATTGATATGTCTATTTATATTAAAATAGGTCTTTCGTCCATGCATAGTTTCTCGTCTTAAACTTGCATACTGACCCAATGTAAATAGATCAAGGTCATACAGCTCTAAGCCATCTTCATAACTGAGCCGTTCATTTTTTTCTAGTTTTTCAATGATTTTCATGCGCAAATTGTATCAAAACACAATTAAAATACGGCTAATGAATATTATAGGAGGGACTTATAATTTTTATTTGGTATAATACAATTTATGATTGAACCATTAATTACACAAAATGTTAAACTCTCTGGAACTGATCAAACAACCAAACGTAAAGAGATACTTGACTATTTTAACAAAACTTATGAATTATATGAAAAAGTTTTCGAATGTTTTGTTGATGATGAAGTATTTTATCTGCAACCAAATAAATTAAGGCATCAACTTATCTTTTATTATGGGCATACTGCTGTATTTTATATCAATAAAATGGTTTTAGGTCGATATATCAATGATCGTATCAATCCAAACTTCGAATCAATGTTCGCCATTGGTGTTGATGAGATGAGTTGGGATGATCTTAATCGTGAACATTATGATTGGCCAAGCGTTGATGAAGTGAGAGAGTATAGAAGTGAAGTAAAAAAAGTAGTTCAAAACTATATTCAAAATGTTGATTTCTCACTCCCAATTACTTGGGATAATCCAATGTGGGTAGTTCTTATGGGAATTGAGCATGAAAGAATCCATATTGAAACCTCTTCAGTGTTGCATAGAGAATTAGATGTAGAATATATCAAACCAAATTCATTTTGTGAAGAGTGTGATTATGATGCTACTCCACCAATTAATCAACTTCAAAATGTACCTGCAACTAAAATAACTCTGGGAAAAGGTTCAAATGATGGCGATTATTATGGGTGGGACAATGAATATGGACTTCAAGAACATCATTTAGAAGCTTTTAAAGCTTCTAAATATTTAGTAAGTAATCAAGAATTTATGAATTTTGTTAAAGATGATGGATACAATAAAGATGAATATTGGAGTGTTGAAGGAAAAAAATGGAAATCCTACACAAAAGCTCAATTTCCATATTTTTGGAGAGAAACTCCAAATGGATTTGAACTACGTACTCCAACACAACAAATTCCATTACCACTTTCTTGGCCGGTAGAAGTAAATTTTCTTGAAGCACAAGCATTTTGTAAATATCTAAGTATCAAAGAGAAGAAAAATATTACTTTACCAACAGAAGCGATGTGGCATGCATTGGCAAAATTTTGTAAAATACAACTGCACAAAACCGATGCAAACATTAATTTAGAATGTTATGGTTCCCCTTGTCCCGTCAATGAATTTGAACAAAGTAATTTTTATGATGTGATTGGAAATGTTTGGCAATGGACCAATACGGCAATTGATCAATTTGAAGGTTTTAGAGTCCATCCATTGTATGATGATTTTTCTGTACCTACGTTTGATGGACGACACAATATCATCAAAGGGGGATCATTTATCAGTACTGGTAATGAAGCCCTATTACATTCACGTTATGCTTTTAGAAGACACTTTCCTCAACATGCTGGTTTTCGATATGTTCAAACTGAAAAAATAGAACATACAACAATTACCAATAAAGAGAAAAAACAAGCCCATCAGATCAATCCAAGATATAAAGCTGTCATTGATAAGCTCTTACCAGATATCAAAAAACGATCAAAAATGATTTGTTTAGGTTGCAAAACTGGAGCACTTGCAGCATATCTAGCACCACACTTTGAAAAAGTGGTTGCAACTGATTTCACTGCATCAAATATTCAAGTAGCTCAAAACAATTTTCCAATAGAGAATATTCGTTTTTTACAAGCTGATAGTTGCAATCTAAAAACACATTTTTGTGATTATGACCTCATACTCGTAGCTAATCCATTAGTAG
>JBNLDA010000105.1:0-7071 GCA_050304095.1 Arcobacteraceae bacterium
CCATTTAGTTTAATTACAATAATTTTACATTGTAAAAACTTAAAATAAGTTGTAATAATATTTTAAATTAGTTTAGTTTATAAATATCGATTGTAGTCATAAAGATTTTTAAATCGAAATGCCATAAGATTTTCTAGAATAGCAATTAAAGCAATAAAAACCATAAAAGAACTTCCCCCATAGCTAAACAATGGTAGTGGCAATCCAACCACGGGAGCAAATCCTATGACCATAAGGATATTAACGCTCATATTTAAAAATATCAGTAGACCAAGTCCGGAGGAAAAGACACTCACCAGATAATCATCCCTATAATAATAGGTCAAAAACAATAAGTGAGTGATCAAAAGTAAATATAAAATCAAAAGTCCAATAGCACCCAAAAATCCATATCTTTCTACAAAGAATGCAAAGATGAAGTCACTCGTGGCGATAGGCAAGAATTTTAATTGTGTTTGAGTCGCATCTTCAGAGTCTTTTCCAGTCATTCCCCCTGAACCAATAGCAATAATTGATTGCTGGACGTGATAACTTGGCTCTTCACTAATAAAATCCGCGATTCTCTTTTTTTGATAATCTTTGATCATATAGGTGTAGATCAAAGGGGAACTAATAGCTATAGCTAAAAATATCCCTACCCAGATTTTCCACTGCACCCCAATCAAAAACAATATCCCATATCCTACTAAAAGCAACACCAATGCTGTTCCTAAGTCTGGCTCTTTGGCAATCAAAATAAAAGGCAAGAGAATATATAAAGAGATATAAGAAAACTGCTTTAGATTATACCCTTCTCTTGGTGGTGGATTGTTATGAATGATATACCCAAGCATCAAAATAAATGCTGGCTTGATAAATTCTGAGGGTTGAATCGTAAAGTTGGTAAATGGAATTGCCAACCATCGTTGAGCGCCCAATTTAGCGACACCAAAAAACTCAACCATGATCAATAAAAAGATAAATAACCAATAAAAAAATGGAATAAGTTTCATTTTTCCTCGTATTGGAAGAAAAAACAGCACAAGAAATAAAACAGCAGAGATAGCAAAATAGATTAATTGTTTCTGTGCTAAGATTGCATTTGTTTCACTAATTAGATTATACGATAGTAAAATCAATGGCAAAACAAACAATAATAATAGAAAATCAAAATGGGTGATGATTCTTTTATCAAATAATTTCATACGAAAGAGTAACTAAAAATGAATAAAAATTTTATATGCCAAGACAACAATATTCGTTTGGATAAATTTTTAGCTTTGCATTTAGAAGAATCACGTAACCAAATCGAACAACTAATCAAAAAAGATTGTGTAAAAATCGATGGAAAAGAGATCAATAAAACAGGCTATAAACTCAAAATCGACCAAAAAATAGAGATCACATTTCCTGAAGTCACTACTACAGCACCTCAAACAATAGATTTTGATGTGCCAATCATTTTTGAAGATGAACATATCTTAGTGATAAATAAACCCGCTGGTCTAGTCGTACATGATGCGCCAAGTGTTAATGAACCTACATTAGTCGATTGGCTTAAACATAAAAATATCTCTTTATCCACTATTAGCGGTGAAGAACGACACGGTATTGTACATCGTCTAGATAAAGGGACAAGTGGTGTTATGATCGTAGCCAAAAGTAATGAAGCACATCAAATTCTATCAGAACAATTACAAGATAAGTCAATGGGACGATACTATATTGCCTTGATTGATCTGCCTTTAAAAGATAACTGTATCATAGATAAACCAATAGGGAGAAACCCTAAAAATAGATTGATGCAAGCTATTGTAGAAAATGGCAAAAATGCTAAGACTGCCTTTACAAAATTAGCTTTAGCAAAAAACGAAAAAACTGAACTTATTGCGGCTAAATTATTTACAGGAAGAACACATCAAATAAGAGTACATCTAAATTCATTCAACCGCCACATTCTAGGGGATAGTTTATATGGTTTTAAGGGTAAAATAGATAATATCTCTGACAATAGAGTTTGCTTGCATGCGTATAATTTATACTTAGTGCATCCACACACTCAACAACAGATAAATTTCACTGCCTCTTTGGCAGAAGATATGCAAGAAATTATCAAAGAAAATTTTAACATAGAGGATATAAATGAGCTACTTGATCAAGATAACATCATCAATACTTTTCGTAATTTTACTTAGTGGTTGTGTAGGACCAAATGGTTTAGGTTTAGGAAGCAATCCAGACATAGATGAAAATCTTCAAATAGTTGATACTCAATCAGTTAAAAATATCCCAGATATGAATGGTATTGCCTTTGAATGGGGAAGAGTTGATGCATACAATGCATATGGATATTATATCTACAGATCTCAAATGCAACAAGACGCAAAGCTTAAAAGAATCGCTACTATTAAAAACAAATATGCAACACACTACCTTGATGATGATCTAGAGCCAGACACTCAATACCTTTATTCATTTTCAACAAGAGGTGAAAACGGGAAAGAATCAAGACAAACACCAGTGATCACAGTAGGAACATTACCAAGATTTGATTCAGTAAGTTATATCACTGCTATTTCAAATTTACCAAGACAAATTAAAGTATTATGGCGACCACACGATAATCAAAGAGTAAAATATTATACTCTAGAAAAAACTGATCCATCAACAGCTAAATGGAAAAAGGTAGCTAATGTTGAAGGAAGACTCAATGCAGAATATATCGATGATAATCTAGATGATAACCAAATTTTCTCATATAGAATTACTGCTGTTACATTCGATGGGATCAAATCAAAACCTAGTCAGATCGTAAAAGCAAAAACAAAACCGCTTCCAAAAGGGATCAATTTACTTAAAGCAACACAAAACTTACCAAGAAAGATCGATCTATCTTGGGGACCATCTGAATCTGAAGATGTAGTTTCCTATAAAATTTATGCTGCTAGTAGTGCTGATGGATACTATAAAGATGTCGCTAAAGTAAATGCTGACGTATTAAACTATACTCACATCATCAATGAAGATGGAGTAACATTGTTTTACAAGATTAGTTCAATTGATGCAGATGGATTAGAAACAGACCTAGAAATGTTCTCACCAGTAATGGGTGCGACACTGGCAAAACCAAATAAACCAATATTAACTTTAGGGCAAATCCAAGGGGAAAAAGCAATTTTAAATTGGCTTAGTGGCGACCCTAGAACTGTATCATATACGATCCATAAAACAGTTCAAGAAAACTGGATGAACTCAACGACTACGACAATTAAAGGTATCAATGCACTACGTTTTGAGGATGCTGATATTGTAAGAGGTGTAACATACAAATACTCAATTCAAGCAGTTGATCAATATGGAATTGCATCTGAAGAGACTAGAAACGCTGAACTTATTCTACCGAAATTAGAAGAGTTAGAAGAATAATGCCTCACGCTAATTTTAGTAGTAATCAACCCTTATCAACACCACAGACTATCGATGGAGTGACATTTGAATTTGTCACTTCATCACGTAATGAGCAAAAAATATGCACTCATTACAAAAACAAGACTTTTTTATTAACAAAAAAGAATAAAGATCACAAATCACTTATCAAAGCTGATAAGATTACAAGAGTTACTCCAATCAATATCATCAAAGAAGCCATCAATGCCTATACAAAAGCAACTGATGCACTAATTATCTCAAGTAATACAAATGTGCAATCTCAAAAAGTAGAACCACATGATGAATATCTCAAAGAAATTGACTTCTTTGTAAATGAATTTGATACAGATAAAGAGATTTGGATAGAGATTGGCTTTGGAAGTGGTCGACACTTATTACATCAAGCAAAAAATAATCCTGATATTCAATTCATTGGTCTAGAGATTCATACTCCTTCAATTGAACAAATGCTCAAACAAGTACGAATTGAAAAAATCGAAAATATTTTAGCCGTTGATTATGATGCAAGATTATTCATGGAGTTTATCAAATCAAATAAAGTGGGAAGAATCTTTGTTCACTTTCCAGTCCCATGGGATAAAAAACCTCATAGAAGAATCTACTCTCAAGCATTTATTGATGAAGCGCTAAGAGTTTTAAAACCAAGTGGAACACTAGAATTAAGAACAGATAGTAGAAAATATTTTGATTATTGCACCGAGCTACTCACTACTCAAAATAGTGGCCATATTGAAATTGACATCAATAAAGATCTAGCAATTTCAAGTAAATATGAAGATAGATGGAAAAAGCAAGGGAAAGCTATCTATGACGTAGTATTAACTTGCCAAGAAAATAGTGATGATCGAACAATTGAGATAGATTTTAATTTTCCTAAACCAATCAATTTTGAAAAGTTACAAAAACAATTAGACTCTAAAGCACTTATTGGGGATAACTTTGTAGTACATTTTGAAGAATTGTATTCAGATGATGATAATACAAGACATCTTTTACAGCTTACACTTGGAAACTTTAGTAGAACAGTCAGTAAATATATTTTTATCGATGGTGATCAAGCAAGTTATTTTCAAGGTAATCCAATCCCAACAAGTTCTAATTTAGATGCTCATAAACTTATCTGTGAGGTTATTTGCGATGATTGATGCTAAAGATATTTATCTTTCATATGATAAAGATAAATTTATCATCAAAAAAGGAAACTTCAAAATAAACAATGAAGAGTTCGTATTCATTGGTGGGCCTAGTGGTAGTGGAAAATCAACCCTTTTAAAGTCTATGTATGGGGAGCTCAAACTCAAACACGGAATTTTAGATATCAACGGGATCAATATGCAAAAGATCTCAAAATCTCAATTGAGACAATTAAGACGAGATATTGGTATTATCTTTCAAGATTATAAACTCATTGATGAATGGACGATCGAAGAAAATATCATGCTACCATTAAAGATTAATGGTTATAGTAGTGAAATCTCAAAAGACCAAGCACTCAAACTACTCAAACATGTAAAACTCTCACACAGAATTGGAAAATATCCAAATGAACTCAGTGGTGGAGAGCAACAAAGAGTTGCCGTTGCACGAGCACTTGCACATAACCCAAAGCTAATTTTAGCAGATGAACCAACTGGAAACTTAGATGATTATTCATCTGAAGTTGTTTGGAATCTGCTTAAAGGGGCAAATGAACAATTAGGAATTACTGTTGTCGTAGTAACGCATAGAATTCCAAAAAATCTAGGAATCAAATTTAGACAATTAGCCATAGGAGATGGAATCATATATGAAATCTCTTAAGAATTTTATCCCTTTTATCATTTTGCTTTCATCTATGTTATTGGCATTCAATCTTTTTATGAGTATCAATCAGGCAGTTGGGGACTATAAAGAAACGATTCGAAATGATTATACGATCGTAATCATTACCAATACGCCATTGGCAAAAGAAAATATCACATCATTAGCAAACATTGATGTGGAAAAAATAGTCACATTAGGAAATAATCAAATATTAAATAAATTTGAAGATAAACTTTCTCAAAACTCTCTTGATCTTCTTAAACAAAGACTTCCTTATTTTTATAAAATATATTTAAGTGAATTTCCAACAAGTTCAGAACTAGTGAAAATTAAAAATGAACTTTTAGCAATTAAAAATGTAAAAAGTGTTGAGACATTTTCAAAAAACCATACACAAATCTACCTTTTATTAGAGATGTTACATAAAACAGTTGCGATACTTTTTACGATCATCTTATTTTTTGCAATCATTATGCTAGCTAAACAGATCAAACTATGGTTTTATGAACATGCAAAGAGATTATCAATCATGCAACTGCATGGAGCAACAACGCTTTATGCTGCAACACCTATAATCAAAACAGCTATTTTTAGTTCAATTCTTTCATTTATATTTATACTCTTTCTAATGATTTTTGTTGAAAACAATATCAATCTATTTTTACCAAAAGAATTAAGTGATGTGATAAAGATCACTTTTACCCAATCAGGAAATCTAATTTTGACATTTATTCTTTCAATAATGGTTTCGATTTTAACGATCTTGGGTGTATTGATACAACACAAAAGAAAATAGTCGATGAAAAAAGCTCTAATACTTTTTGCGACACTCATTACCCTGCCCTTAATCAGTATGGAGCTCACTCATAAAGTTAAAAGTGGTGAAACTTTAAGCAGTATTGCTCGTAGCTATAATCTATCTTACAAAAAGATCAAAGAAGCCAATAATTTAAAGTCAAATAGTATTCGAGTTGGTCAAAAGCTTGTTATCCCAGTTGAAGTTTATACTCCTAAGCAAGATACGAAAAAAATAAAAACTATTGAAGCAGATATCAAAACCAATAAAACGAAATTAGAAAAAGAAACTCAAGTACAAAGTCAAACCGAAATAAAAATAAAACTCCTAGCTAAGCAAATAAACTCTCAAACTGAAGAACTCAACCAACTAGATAAAGATATCAAAAAAATTGATGGTGAGATCAAAGAGAGAGAAGAAGAGCTTACAATGGCAAAAAAAATTCTAACTGAACTACAAAGCTCAACTAATACCATCTCTTCTCAAAAAGAAACCAATGAAAAAGAGATCATCGATACTATTATTGAGCAATTCTCTTCTTCCCTTGCTCTTGATCTAGCAAGTAAGGAAACAACACAAAAGCTTATTGATAAAGAGATATATACAATACTTGCAGAAAACTCTAAAGAACAGATTGTAAAGCTAGACACAAGCTATGAGAATTTGACTCAAAAAAAAGGTAACAATGAGAAAAAAATAGCACAATTGCAAGCATATATCAAAAAATCTCAAGAAAAAAAAGAGAAACTGAGCTCAATGATAGATGCTCAAAAGAAATCATTGGCTAACCTTGAGGATAAACACAACACCTATAAATCGCAGCTCAAATCTATTGTACAAAAACAAAATGATCTTAAATCATTACTTGGAAAACTCAATATCTTTAAAAAAGAGGCACTTGTGCAACAACAAATTGCCGTTGAAAAAGAGAAACGAAGAATCTTAAAAGAGGAAGGTCAAAGTCGAGGAAAAAAAGAAAATGTAGAGCGAAAGCAATCAACACAAGAAAAACTAGCTAAAAATGTTGATATGGATATACGAAT
>JBNLDA010000106.1:0-7010 GCA_050304095.1 Arcobacteraceae bacterium
CTTCCATTTTTGGTTGTAGCACTTTATTTTGCCAAAGGTGTTGGTAAATATATTCAATCATACTATATCGCTTATATTGGACAAGATATCATTAGAAAAGTGAGAGATGGACTATTGAGTCATATTCTAACACTTGATATGACTTTTTTCCAATCAAAACATGGTGGAGAGCTCATCAGCAGGATTACTAATGATATTAATAGAATCCAATCAGCAGTTTCTTCGCAAATTGCTACTCTTATTCGAGAAAGTTTAACGATTTTAGCACTGATTTGTGTAGTAATTTACCAAAGTCCAGAATTAGCTTTTTATGGTTTAGTTGTATTACCTTTAGCAATCATACCATTAGCTAGACTTGCAAAGAAAATGAAAAAACTCTCATTCAAGTCACAACAAAAAAACTCCGATATTACTTCACATTTGAGTGAAACATTCAATAATATTGAGATTATTCAAGCAAACTGGGCACAAAAAACAGAAACAAATGAATTTAAAAAACACAATCAAGAGTTTTTCAATATCAATATCAAAGCGGTAAAAACAAATGAGCTTGTATCACCTATTATGGAGGTTTTGGGTTCTATTGCAGTGGCAACGGTTATTATTGTTGGTGGTCAAGAAGTAATTGATGATAAATTGTCTGTTGGGGCGTTTTTCTCATTTATGACAGCTCTGTTTATGCTTTATACACCACTAAAAACTTTATCAGCATTATATAATAAAATGCAAGATGCACTGGCAGCGAATGAAAGAGTCAATGCTTTATTTGCTTTAGAGCCAGATATCAAATCAGGATCATTAGTTTTCCCAAATAGTGTGAACACTATAAAATTTGAAAATGTTGGACTTAAATATGAAGATTTAACTGCACTGACTAATATAAGTTTTGAAGCCAATAAAGGTGAAAAAATAGCTTTAGTTGGTGATAGTGGTGGTGGAAAAAGTTCTGTTATTAATCTTATTATTCGATTTTATGAGCGTGAAAATGGATCAATTTTATTTGATGAAACCAACATTGAAGAATTTACATTAGAGAGTTTGAGAAACAATATATCAATTGTAACTCAAAGAGTGTATATATTTAATGACACTGTGGGGCATAATATCGCTTATGGGCAAGAGTATAATGAAGAAAGAATTATTGAAGTTTTAAAACAAGCGCATGCTCACGAATTTGTTATGAATCTAGAAAATGGTATTGATACGGTTTTAGATGAATTTGGTACGAATCTAAGTGGCGGACAACGTCAAAGAATTGCCATTGCTAGGGCATTGTATAAAAATCCACAGATTTTAATATTAGATGAAGCAACAAGTGCCCTTGACAATGAAAGCGAATCTATTATTACAGATGTCTTAGAAGAAGTATCTAAAGATAAAATTACATTTGTGATTGCCCATAGATTGAGTACAATCAAAAATGCGAATAAAATATTAGTATTTAGAAAAGGTGAAATTGTTTGTACTGGAACTGATAGTGAGTTGAGTAGCTCTTGTCAGGAATATCAGCGACTTAAAAATTTAGCTAATTTCTAGTATAATCGTCTGTTTAAAGGAAATAAATGATCAGTTATGAAACTATAAAGTCTGTTTTATTTAAATTTGATCCAGAAACCGCTCATGGTATTGGTGAATTTGGATTGAGCTTAATGCCATATTGTCGCACAATTAACAATGCGATGATTAAAGCAAATTATGTGAATGATCCAATATTGCATCAAGAGATTTTGGGTATTAAGTTTGAGAATCCAATAGGATTAGCAGCAGGTTTTGATAAAAATGCTACGATGATCAGATCAATGCAAGCTCTTGGCTTTGGATGTACTGAAATAGGTACTGTAACACCAAAACCACAAGATGGAAACCCAAAACCTAGAATGTTTCGATATCCAGAATTAAATTCAGTACAAAACGCAATGGGATTTAATAATAAAGGGATGGATGAAGTCTCTAAAAAACTTAGAAAAATCTACCCTGCTGCAATTCCTGTTGGAGCTAATATTGGTAAAAATAAAGTTACTCCACAAGAAGATGCAATACATGATTATAAAGTTCTTATAAGAGAGTTTAGAGGCATTTGTGATTATCTAATCATTAATATTTCTAGTCCAAATACACCAAATTTGCGTGACTTACAAAACGAGTCTTTTATAAAAGAGCTTTTTGAGATGGCAAAAACTTTGACTGATAAACCAATCTTTTTAAAGATCGCTCCAGATATGGAAGCAGATGTAGCTTTAAATCTTTGTAATACTGCAGTTAATAGTGGTGCAGCAGGAATTATTGCTACTAATACAACTATTGATTATTCTTTAGTTCCAAATGCACAAGATTTCGGTGGATTGAGTGGTGCAGTACTATCTGAAAAATCATTTGATCTATTTAAAGAGCTTGGAAAAGAGCTATATGGAAAAACAATTTTAATCTCTGTTGGTGGAATTTCAACGGCTGAAGATGCGTATAGAAGAATCAAAGCAGGTGCTTCACTTATTCAAATATACACAGGATTGATATTTAATGGTCCACATATGTGTGCAAATATCAATAATGGACTTATTGAACTATTGAAAAAAGATGGATATAACAATATTAGTGAAGCAGTCGGAGCAGATTTAAGATAGAACAATGAAGTTTTTATTTTATTTACTAATTTTTACGGGAGTTTTAATGGCAAATAGCCTACCAAAATATTATACACAAACACTAGATAATGGATTGCAAGTTGTTGCAATACCTCTAAATAACAATTCTAATGTAATTACAACAAATATTTTTTACAATGTTGGAAGCAGAAACGAGATTATGGGGAAAAGTGGAATTGCTCATATGCTTGAACACTTGAATTTTAAATCGACTGAAAACCTTAAGGCAGGTGAATTTGATGAGATTGTTAAAGGTTTCGGTGGAGTTAATAATGCAAGTACTGGATTTGACTATACACAATATTTTATTAAATCAAGTTCATCAAATGCCTCAAAAGCGATGGAATTATTTGCTGAATTGATGCAAAATCTTGCTTTAAAAGATGAGGAATTTCAACCAGAACGTGATGTTGTAGCAGAAGAGCGACGATGGCGAACTGATAACAATCCTATGGGATATATGCAATTTAGAATGTTTAATAACTTATATCTCTACCATCCGTATCATTGGACTCCAATTGGATTTACGAATGATATTAAAACATGGACAATTGATGATATTAAAGATTTCCATTCTACCTATTACCAGCCAAAAAATGCAATTTTGATTGTAAGTGGTGATATTGATAAAGAGAAAGTTTTTGAATTGGCTAAAGAAAAATTTGGTTCAGTAGAAAATTCTAAAGATATTCCAGAATCAGTACATATGGTTGAACCAGCTCAAGATGGTGAAAAAAGTGTTGTTATCCATAAAGACTCACAAGTTGAAATGGTTTCATTAGCTTTTCACATACCAAACTTTGAACATGAAGATCAAGTTGCATTAAGCGCACTAAGTGAACTATTGAGTTCTGGTAAAAGTTCAGTTTTACAAAAGATATTAGTCGATAAAAAACAAATGGTTAATTCAGTCTATGGATATAACTTAGAATTAAAAGATCCAGGTGTATTTATATTTACTGCAGTTTGTAATCCTGGAGTAAAAGCTAAAGATGTACAAAAAGAGTTTTGGAAGATCATTGAAACAATTAAAAGTGGTGAAATTAAAAAATCAGATCTAGAAAAAGTAAAGATCAATACTAAAGCTGATTTTATCTTTTCTTTAGAGGGTTCAGCAAGTGTCGCTAATCTTTATGGAAGCTATCTAATTCGAGGAAATATTGACCCACTATTAGATTATGAAGATAAAGTTATGAAATTAACTATTAAAGATTTGGTGAATGTAGCCAATAAGTATTTTTATAAAAAGAACGCAACAACAATTATTTTAAAAAAGGATGATGTATGAGCAACTTAATCGGTGCTATGACCGCATTAGTTACTCCATTTAAAGATGGAAAACTAGATACAGCAACGTATGAAAAATTAATTAAAAGACAAATTAAACAAGGTATTAATGCTGTAGTTCCTGTTGGAACAACTGGAGAGAGTGCAACATTAGATATGAATGAACATAAGCAATGTATAGAGATTGCAGTGAATGTATGTAAAGGTACAGATGTAAAAGTTATCGCTGGAGCTGGTGGTAATGCAACAAGTGAAGCGGTAGAACTAGGACTTCATGCACAATCAGTTGGTGCAGATGCAATTCTTTCTGTAACTCCATACTACAATAAACCTACTCAAGAGGGATTGTATCAACACTATAAAAAGATTGCAAACACAGTAGATATTCCAGTGATGCTTTATAATGTTCCTGGACGAACTGCAGTTGATCTATTGGCTGACACTTGTGTGAGATTACATAATGACTGTCCAAATATTTATGCGGTAAAAGAAGCTACTGGAAGTTTGGAAAGAACTATAGAATTAACTGTAAAAGCACCCGATTTTGTAGTGGTGAGTGGTGATGATGCCATTGATTATCCTATGTTAGCTCAAGGAGCACAAGGATTTATCTCTGTTACTGCAAACTTGTTGCCAAATTTAAAATCTGCAATTTATCAAGAGATCATTAAAGGAAATCATGATAAAGCCAGAGAGATCAATAATAGTTTATATGCAATCAATAATGTTTTATTTTGTGAGGCAAATCCTATCCCAATCAAAGCAGCAATGTATCTTGCTGGATTGATCGATACATTGGAATATAGGTTGCCAATAACACCACCATCAAATGAAAGTATGAAAAAAATTGAAGAAGTTTTAAAACAATACGAAATATTAGCTTAACACCAAGAAGGAGAGAGAATGGGAAAAACGCTTGTTATAACCGGAGGAACGAAAGGTATAGGTAAAGCCTGTGTATATAGATTCGCTAAAGAGGGAATCAATATCGCATTTACCTATAATTCAAATGCCCAAATTGCTGAAGAGATAGCAAAAGAAGTAGAAGAAAAATTCAATGTAAAAGCGAGAGCTTATGCCTTTAATATTCTTGAGCCTGAAAGCGCAAAAGAATTATTTGAACAAATTGATCAAGATTTTGAAACTATCGATTACTTTATCTCAAATGCAATGATCTATGGTAGAGCAGTTGTTGGTGGTTACGGTAAATATATGAAGCTTAAACCACGAGGTTTGAATAATATTTACACAGCAACAGTTGATGCTTTCGTTTGTGGTAGCCAACAAGCAGCAAAAAGAATGCAAAAAAACGAAACCGGTGGAGCAATAGTAAGTCTTAGTTCTACTGGAAATTTGGTATATATTGAAAACTATGCTGGACATGGTACAAATAAAGCTGCAGTAGAAGCAATGGTGAGATATGCTGCAACAGAATTAGGTGAATATAACATAAGAGTAAATGCAGTAAGTGGTGGTCCAATCGATACTGATGCACTAAAAGCATTTACTAATTATGAAGAAGTAGCAGCAAAAACTGCAGCTTTATCACCACTGGGTCGTATGGGACAACCAGATGACCTAGCAAATGCTTGTTACTTTTTATGTAGCGACGAATCTAGTTGGATTACGGGAAGTACTCTTATCGTAGATGGTGGAACCACTTTTAAAAAGTAACAAGGGAGAGAAATGAAAACTAAAGCAAAAACTTCAATTGCCCTATTCTCATTAATGGCTATTATGTTTATAGCCCTTATTGCAAACATTACTTTAGGGCTACGAGATTATGGGATAAAAAGTGTTAATAGTAAAGCAATAGCTGTTGCAGAAGTTGTTAAACATGGACTTACAGCACACATGATCAATGGTGCCATGGACAACAGAGAACTTTACTTAAATGAGATTGGTGATGTTCATGGTATTAGTCAAATTTGGCTGGCCCGAGCTGATACAGTGATCCAACAGTATGGAAAAGGTTTTAACAACGAAGTAGCTCGTGACGATATAGATATGGATGTTTTACAATCTGGAAATGAAAAGATAAAAATCCAAGATTCATTTTTCCAAGACAGTCTTTACAGAATCACTATTCCATACAAAGCAACCAACGACCCAGAAATGAATTGTACAGCATGTCATGATGCCAAAGTTGGTGAAACACTTGGTGCAATTTCTATTGTGATTAATATGGACGACCTTAAACAATATGGTACAGAAGCAATTTTAGTAATTGCAGCAATTGGTTTAGTACTTATTATTGCTGTATTGGCTTTTGTAAATTATGTTATTAGCCCATATTTAAATATCTTTGATTCAATCAAAGATGTTATGCAAGCGGCTAATAAAGGTGATTATTCACAACGACTTCCTAAAACTCATGGCGATAGTGAAGATGTCCGCAAGTGGATCAATACACTCTTGGAAAAAATGCAAAATGCTTTACTTGATATTGAGAAAAACTTTTCAGTATTTTTATCACATAGTAATAACACAAACTCCGACCCACTTATTGAAGTGAAAGAAACAGTTAACAGACTTTCTGATATCTACAAATTTAGAAGAACAATTGAGCATGATGAAACTTTAGAACATGTTTATGAAAGACTTGCATTTGTTTTAACGAATAAATTTGGTCTAACTAAATTTAATTTCCTTGAAGCAGATACAACTAATAAAGATGTAAAACTTGTATATAAAGACACTGAAACTTTTTGTTGTGCCGAAGAGAATGGTTGTAGAGCTGACCTTACAAATACAATTGTTAATTCTTGTCAATTTGAAAACCTATGTAATAGAAGAATTGATAATGCTGGGAAACATTATATTTGTGTTCCATATTCAATTTCAAACGATCTTGACTTTATTATTAACTTTAACCCTGATACTGAAGAGGAACATGATAGAGTTAGAACATTAATGCCAAAAATAAAAGATTATGTAGATACAGCAAAACCTGAAATAGTTAGTAAAAAATTGATGCAAATCCTTGAAAAAAGTGCACGAACAGATCCTTTAACAGGATTGTACAATAGAAAGTTCTTAGAAGAAAGTGTTGAAGGAATTGTAAGCCAATCAAAGAGAGCT
>JBNLDA010000107.1:0-6953 GCA_050304095.1 Arcobacteraceae bacterium
AATACGCTCGGTAGTTTGGTCAGATCAGCCAGTTTCTTACATAACAAAGAAGCTGGTTCATGAGTAAGACCACCAAACATTACATGAGGCATGATTGATGCTTGTTTGTTCAAAGCTTCTACAAGTGCAGGATGATTATACCCATGAATGGCACTCCACCATGAACTCATAGCATCAGTTAATTCTCGTCCATCTTCTAAAACGATGGTTTGATTATAAGTTTTTTTAACGGCTAAAATCGTTGATCTTGTGGGCAAAGAGTTATATGGATGCCAAGTATGTTGTGTATCTAGATCTAAGTAATTCATGTTGACATTATAACACCAATAAGCTATAATTCCACTCTTAATTTAGACGGGGGTGACTTGGTTTCGACTGGAGTCATGAGGATCTATTGCATGTAGGTGTGAGCTACCTTGAGAAGCTCAAATTTTTTAGACGCAAACAATACAAATTACGCTCCAGCTTACGCTAAAGTAGCATAAGTTAACAATTCACGGACTCGCCTAACGGCTTGAGACCACGGAGGCTTCCACTGTAGATTCTATCTATGCAGGTTTTTGGAGGTTCGACCCAGATAGATTATCTAGATGGTACTGATCATATCGTTTAGAGACATTCCCTGATCTTAGCTTTTTAGTTGCTTTGGAAGTTGTGCTGCTATAAAGTGAAATTTTACAACTTTGCTAAACATGTAGACGTAGGTAGTAGTGGTTTTAGGACTGGAGTTCGATTCTCCACACCTCCACCATTCAAAAAAATAATTTTTCACAATACTTTACAATTTTATTACATTACTAGACATTTTTATAATATATTTGTATAATTAAGATATGAAATACAATATCTTATTAATTGACAATGAAGAAGCTAAACATAGCAGTACACGGCTATTAAAAAAGATAGCTGATAAGAATTTAATTATTGTAAATGATGAGACCACTCTCATTACACTCTTAGAAGAAAAAAGCATCCATCTTATACTACTAAATAATGATATTTTAGAATTATCTAGATTTTTAGAGATAATCAGAATTGAACAAAATATCTATAGCTATATTCCAATATTAGTTATAGGAACTACCCCAATAAATATAGAAAATCAAGATGATTTTTTAATCTTTGACTGTACAAATGATAATATCAATGATGATATATTGATGAGTTTGATTAAATATTGTGAACAATTATATAAAAAAGAACTCCAACACGAATCAAAAATATATCAATTACTTTACACAGATAGACTCACACAATTAGACAATAGAGTAAAACTAATAAAAGATTTGCAAGATGATAGGATGGGTATTGATGGATTAGCGATCATTGATATCAATGATTTTAAAAATATCAATGATTTTTTTGGTCATAGAGTTGGAGATAAAGTACTCCAAACAGTATCTAAAACTTTAAAGCAACTCATACACAAAATTGATGATCAAGTGATGTTATATAAACTATCTGCAGATGTATTTTGTATAGCTAATCGTAATTTGGATTTTAAATTATTTGAGGACTTTATACTTTATTCATTAGGTGCTATTGAAGCACAAATTTTGAATGAAAATGGATACGAGATCAATCCACGAGCCACAGCTGGTATATCATTTTCCAACAAAAAAAATAAGCTCATCACTGCAGATTTAGCTTTGCAAGAAGCAAAAAAACAATATAAAAGCTATTTGGTATTTTATGAAGAGTTAGATTATTTAGGTGAATACGAAAAAAATATGCTTTGGGCAGGAAAACTCAAACAGGCTCTAAAAAATGATGACATTTGTGTTTATTATCAACCAATCGTAAAAGCAAAAACAATGCAAGTAGAAAAATATGAATGTTTGGTCAGAATGTCTGATAAAGAACATTCACAGATCATCCCTCCACAGTTTTTTATTAATATCGCTAAACAATCAAGTCAATATTTTGTGATTACGAAATTAGTTATTGAAAAAGCATTCAAACAATTTGATTCTATTGATAGTGAATTCTCAATCAATATTTCATTTAGAGATATAGAAGAAAAAAGTTTTATCCCTTATATACAAACTATGTTAAATAAATATAATGTAGCCAATAAAGTAGTTTGGGAAATACTTGAAGATGAAGAAGTAAAGGATTATACTCTTTTAATAGATTTCATTAAAAAAGTGAAAAAAATGGGATGCAAAATCTCATTAGATGATTTTGGAACAGGGTATTCAAACTTTGAACATATATTGAAAATGGATTTAGATTATCTAAAAATCGATGCCACATTAGTCAAAATGGTATGCAATGATCCCAATAGTTTTAAAATCGTAAAAACAATTGTAGAATTTGCAAAAAGTTTAAATATTTTGACAATTGCTGAATATGTTGAAAATGAAGCGATATATAAAGTCACAAAAGAGATGGGAGTTGACTATTTTCAAGGATACTATTTCTCTAAACCTTTAAAAACACCAACAAATTTGTAAAAATAATCTAATATAGTTACAAAATAATTACAAAATTGTTGACAAAGAGTTACTTAATTGTTACAATTCTCTAATATATTTCTTGAATACTCAAAGGATAAGGGAATGTTAGACACTGCATATAACTCAAATGATCCACAAATTCTCAAAGAATTAGCTTCAAATGTAAGTAGCAAGATTCGAAGAATCGTTGCTAGAAATCTCAATACACCAACAGAAATTTTAAATAGATTGGCAAATGATGCTGTACAAAATGTTTCATTTATGGCTTTACAAAATCCAAACTGTACAATTAACAGAGATACATCATTTATGACTCATCCATGTGTGGTTTGTGAAAAAGACGATCGATATATGGATTGTCATAATTGTAATTTCTAAAATTATTCTCTTTTATTACTATAAAAATCTAATCAGTGACTGATATAATCATTGATTAGTAATATCCAAAAATAAACTGAAAATACTCCCTAAAATCTCATAAACCTGTATATACAAGTTGTAACTGTCATGTAACTAAGCATACTTATAATTTTGCATTCAATATCCAATAAAAGGGCTATTTTGACGAAGTTATATGAGTATGAACTAGTATATAATTATCTTAAAGAATTGATCAAAAATGATCTACAAGAACATGATAAAATACCTTCAGAAAATCAATTATGTGAGATGTTTGATCTTTCTAGATTAACAGTTCGACAAGGGATCAATAAACTCAAAAATGAGGGATATTTATACTCTAGACAAGGAAGTGGAAATTTTGTAAGTCCTTCAAAGATTAGATATAATATTTCTCCTTATACAACTTTTACGCAAGAAATTCAAAAACTTAAAAAAACACCATCGATCAAATTATTGGATTGGGAATTGATAAAAGCAGATGATTTTATCGCTCAAACACTTGGTATTCAAAAAGCCAAACAAGTATTATATATCAAAAATATGCGTTTTGTTGATGGAATACCATTTTTATACGCTCAATATTATCTCAATCTTGAATTACTTCCTGATGTTGAGAATATAATAGAAGAGGTATATTCTTTTTCAAAACTCTATAAAGAAAAATATAATTTGAATCCAATTAGGTCAAATTCAGAAATAGATATTAGTTCAACCAATTACGAATCAAAAAAAATATTTGAAGTACAAAATGATCTGCCGATCATCAATATTTCAACAACAACAATTGACAAAAAATCAAACAAAGCCATTGACTATTGCTGTTCACATTTCAGAAGTGACTTTGCAAAAATCGTTATAGATTATAAGGAATATTAAACATGATCAAAATGAAAAACCTAGTCTTAGGATATAAAAAAGAAAAAATTCTTACCAATGTTGATCTTAGAATCAAAAAAGGTGAATTTGTAGCCATTATTGGTCCATCTGGAGCTGGAAAATCTACTTTATTGATGTCTGTAGTTGGTGGGATTAAAGTATTTGATGGCGAGTTTGAAGTGCTTGATTTTGATATGGATAAGATCAAGAAAAAAAATCTTATCAAACTAAGAGAACAAGTAGGAATTATTTTTCAAGGATATAACTTAGTAGATAGATTAAGTGTTCTAGATAATGTAATTAGTGGGATGTTAAAAGATATTCCTGTGGCTCGTGCAATCATTAAATATTATAAAAATAGAGAACTACAAAAAGTTGAAAAACTTATGGATGTTGTAGATATTACAAAACATGCTTCAAAAAGATGTGATGAACTTAGTGGCGGACAAAGACAAAGGGTTGCGATTGCTAGAGCATTGGCAAGTGATCCAAAGATTATACTTGCAGATGAACCTATTTCAGCTTTAGATCAAAAAAGTGCTAAAAAAGTAATGAAAATATTAGAAAAGGTCAATAAAGAATTAGGTGTAACAATATTGGCAAATTTACATCATTTAGAAGTTGCTAGAGAATATTGTTCAAGAGTGATTGGTGTGAACGATGGAAAAATAGTTTTTGATGGATCACCAAGTGAATTATCTGAAAAAATTATCGAAAAAATATATCAAGGAGAAACTCAATCTAATTTAAAAGAGGATGAGGAATAGCAAATTAACTTTTGCTTGATAGTTGTTTCAACTATGAAGTAAGGGTTATCCCCTGTGTGTGCTGTATGGTAGGTGAACCAAGTTTGGTTGAACAAATATAAAGAGAGAGGAAAAATTCTATGAGAAGAAATTTTTTAAAATTGGTTGGAATTACAACATTAGCGGCAACTTTAGGTGTACAAACATTAAGTGCAAATCAACAAGATTGGCCTAAAGAGGTTACCTTTGGAGTTATTCCAGTTGCAGGAACAAGTAGTGTAAAAGATACATTTGGATCTTTGGCAAAATATTTAGAAAAAACATTAGGTGTAAAAGTAAAATTACAATCATCTAGTGATTATGCAGGGATTATTACTGCAATGCAACATAAACATGTTGATATTGCTTATTTTGGACCAAAATCTTATGTAGAAGCTGCTAAAAGAGCTGGTGCACAAGCAGTTGCAACAGAAGTTGATGCTGAATCTGGACTTCCAGGATACAATGGAATGATCATCACAAAAGCGGGAAGTGGATTAAAAACTTTAGAAGATATTAAAGGTAAATTATGGGCGTTTACTGATTCTAATTCTACATCTGGAACACTAGTACCATCAGTTATGTTTGCAAAAAAAGGGATCAAACCAACTGAATATTTTTCAAAAGTAGTTTACTCTGGTGGACATGAAGCTTCAATCTTAGCAGTAAAAGCTGGAAAAGTTGATGCAGCATCTACAAATAATCTTGATTTTAATAGAGGTTTAGGAAAGCACTGGAACAAAGATGATTTCAATGTAATTTGGACATCAGATATTATTCCAGGTTCACCAATGACAGTAAGAGAAGATCTTCCAACTTCATTTAAAATGGCAGTTAAAGGGGCATTTTTATCATTAAAAGATAAAGCAACTCTTGATCAAATGAAAATTGCTGGATATGTACCAGGTGATGATAATTTTTATGACCCAATTAGAGAATTGATCGAATTAAAAAAACAATTAAAAAAACAAAAATAGTTTAGACTGCCGGCTTGAGCCGGCAATAAACTACTAAAGTTATATTTAGAAAAACAATAGATCAATATGGTTTTTTTAAGTTTAAAGAGTAAATAAGGAGAGTGATAGAATGTCGATTGAGAATTTAAAAAAAGAATCAACACCATTTAAAATTTATAATTTATTGATCATAGCGGTACTTGCATTTATTGTGGTAAAGAGCTGGATTGATACTGAGATGAGTTTTTCTGGTTTGATTGGTGGATGGGATCATATGGTTTCCTATATACAAGGTAATCCTGAAATTGAAGGAAGCTCGTATTTCCCTCCTATATTTTATAAAGATGATCTCATTGTATATTTTTGGGCAATGTTAGAAACAGTTCAAATGGCAGTAGTGGCACTACTTTTATCAATTATATTAGCTGTACCACTATCATATATCACTTCACGAAATATTTTAGAGATACTAGTACCAGGAAACAAATGGTTTCATATAGCTTTAAAAAGATCATTATATGGATTTGGAACTACCATTGCTAATATTTTCCGATCGGTTAATGAATTAGTGTGGGCATTGATTTTTGTAAGTGCTGTGGGACTTGGACCAATGGCTGGGATATTAGCTTTAGGAATTCATACGGCTGGAGTATTGAGTAAATTATTAAGTGAAGGAAATGAAGCGATCGATCCAGGTCCAGTTGAAGCCTTGACCAATAGTGGAGCTGGATTTATCAAAATATTAGCCTATGCAGTGGTACCACAAACAATGCCACATTTTATCTCTATGGTTCTTTATAGATTTGAAAGTGATGTAAGAAGTGCTTCAATATTAGGATTTGTTGGTGCTGGGGGAATAGGATTTTATCTCTTTGATAAACTCAGAGGGTTTGAAAATGGGCATGTATGCACAATTCTGATTTTTATCATTATTACTGTTTGGCTATTGGATAAATTAAGTGCAACTATACGAAAAAGGTTTATATAGATGTTACGGGAAGAATTAAATTATATATTGCAAAAAGCAAATTTTAGTGAGCTTAAATCATTGTATGAAAAAATTGATAAAAAATACGGGGTGAATGTGATCAATCAACCAACACCACAAACATTATTGGTACCAGTCAATGATCCAATAAGCAAATCACAATTTTATGGTGGAGAGGCATTGGTTACTTCTTGCATTGTGAATATAAAAAATCAAAAAGGTTGGTCAATGGTGCAAGATGAAAATAAAGAATTGGCTTTATATGTTGCCACCATTGATGCAGTTTTTGAATCGCAAGAATTTCAAAGTGACATACAACAATTGTTTAACGATACGGTTGAAACAATCACTTTAGAAAAAAATAAATTAAACAAAAAAGTAAACGCAACTCGAGTAAGCTTTGATCTAATGTAGGTTAATTATGAATAGTATTGATATAGAAAAAAACAATAGAGAAACTTTTAGAGTGCTTCTTGATACAGTTTCT
>JBNLDA010000108.1:0-6880 GCA_050304095.1 Arcobacteraceae bacterium
GCTTAATCCATTGTTTGTAATAATACACAATTAAAATCACTATTGGAAAATAAACAATCAATATCAATAAAGCTATATAATAAAAATAATGTAATAGTGTTTGTTGCAAATCATCATTATTTGGTCTTAGACTCACTTTTGCATAATCAATACCCTCTAAATTCAATGATCTAATTTGTGTAGGAATATCAAAAAAGATAAATGGTTGAAAAAAAGTAGGAATGGTATTTAACTGTTGAGCATTACCTAAAACAATATTTGAAAAATCTAATTTTGCCAATAACCCTTCAACTTCAGTGAGATTATAAGCATTATATCGAATATCTACAATTAATGATTGTTGACCTTTGAGTATTGGTAAAAATTCATACCAATTCTTTCTCTCTAGATTTTTGATCAATCCAAAACGAGCATCAACACTTACTCCATCAATAGACCAATCTTTGATCTGCTTTTTTGAATTATTCAATAAGGTATCACTATTAAATATATATCTATCGAATTGTATTGATATCTCATGAAAATGTTTGTTTTCAATCAATGGCTGTAATACCGATTTGATTTTATTTTCATCATTGAGTATGACTATTTGACTCAAAACTTCTTGTGTTTGAATTATATCTTTTTGAATCAATTTTTTATGATTATTAATCATATCATTTTTTAACAAAGCAAAAAAACTATATCCCAATCCTACAAATAAAATAAAGAAAAAAACAAATATAAATGTAATAGCAAATGAAGTTGGATGGGTATTGAATATTCTAGATAAACTTTTCATTATTCAACTTCTTGCGTATATTTTTTATATAAAGCTTGAGGCTTACCAATTTTATTAACATATGGGTTATTACGTATCAATCTTTCATCTAGACTTTTGATCGCTTCCCTTGCATCTGCACTGCTACTATAAACCCCATAATATACAATTGGTCGAGAACTTGTTGGCACAATAATAGATTTTTCCTCTATATTGTTTTCACTTACAAATTGATTGGCTCTATTCATATTTGGTAATGAAGAGAGTCCAATGGTATAATAATTGTTTGGAGCTTTTAAGAATATCATTTCAAATAACTCTTTTGTTTCTTCAAGTGCACTATTTTCTTCTATTGATTGCTCTGTGTCTTCTTGACTTACTGTTGGCTCTACTGGTTTTTCTTCAATGGTTGCTTCTTTAAGAGGCTCTTCTTTTTTGATCTCTTCTTTTTGGGTTTTCTCTAATGATTCCCCTTCATATTCAGGTTCTTCATAGATATTTAGATCAATATTTTCATTATAGATATTTTGATTTTGTTCTACAGTTTCAATGATCGGATTAAATTTTGATCTAAATTGCTTCATAGATGTATTCAAATCATCATAAGCAAAAGAATACGTGTCATAAATACCATACAACACTTTAACTAATTTTGCATCCCCATAAATGATCAAGAAACTATTTTCAACCATCTCATTTTCTTTAGTAAAATTAACTGCATCTTTGATATTTCTAAATGAAGCGAGATTGATCGTATATTTTGTTCCAAGTGCTTCTAAGAATTGTTGTTTGAATTGTTCATTAGTACTATAAACAATTGGTTTTTTGTATTTGACTATAGAAACCGTTTTTTTGATCACTTTTTCTATAATCTTCACTTGCGGTTCAGGCAGATCCCTTTTCAAACCTTCAAGATATTGTAAATAAGATGCCTGAACATTTCCAATAAGCTCAACACTACTTGGATATTTCTCTTCGATATTTAAACCTTGAAGATGTTTATTCGCCTCTTCTTGAGAAGTAAATATTCCATTAGCAATATTGCTGATTTGAGCATCTTCTTTTAAACTATCATAAACTAAAAATTGTTCTTGAATCTTTTTGTCTTGAGCAAATTGTAATGCATCATATATATTGGTAAAATCTTTGATCACTACTGTATAATCTTCAGGATTCGCACTTAAAAGCTTTTTTGAAAAATCAAGTAAACTGTTTAAAGTATTTATTTTTTGCTCGATTACTTTTGATTCTTGTTCGATACTTTGTTCAAGTGGTGCTTCTACTTTAGCACTCGTTGTAAACTCATTTTCATACATATACGAGCTATCTGTAAAATCAATAAATTTTCTATTATCTGGATCAACATCAAAATAGGTTAACAGATCTCCCGTATATTCTAATATTCTAAAGAAATCTTTCACCATACTACTTTGAAATTTAACATATTCTAATTCTGCAGTATTGAGTTGTCTTTGCCCTTGGAGTAATACTTGAAGGTCTTGTTCACCAAGTTTAAACCCTTCCCAATAAGATTGTACAGTTGTTCTTGAAGATTGTACTTCAGTGAATGTACTTTTTAGTACATCTTTGACAGTTGTGATAGAAGTATGTAATTTAGAAAGATTCCATTTAAGTTTTTTCTTCTCTTCTTCAAGTGAGTGTTGTAAATGTCTTAAAGAGCTATAGTTTCGCAAAATAGCATTTTTATCTTTCCCACCATTAAATAAATTGTAAGTGAATTTGATCCCAGCGCTTGTATTTTGTACCTCTTGAAATATTTCACCTTCCTCAGCATACCCATCTATTACTTTCTCATATCCTGCTTCAAAATCAAGTTTTGGAGCAAATTTTCTTTGTGCTTCTTTCACTTTATATTTTTGTGCTTGAATATTATAATGATAATTTTTCAAATGAGGATTGGTTTCAAGTGCTCGTGCATACATTTGCTCAAAGTCACCAATCTTGATATCAAAATCTTTTTCAAATGGTAAGGTCTTTGTAAATCGTTCACCCACAATATACTCATAATATCTTAATGATTCAGCTAGACTTGATTTTACTTTTAGCAGTTTGCTTTTAGCATTAGCCACTCCAGCTTTAATTGCGGTCATATCTCCTAGAGACAATGCACCATTTTCATATTTGATCGTTACAATTTCCAAAATCTTTTCAAGAAGCTTCATATTGCGCTCATTCACTTCTACTGATTTTTTATTAAATACAACATCAAAATAAGCTTTCACCCCTTTTGCAATCTCTTCATTGAGTAGAATTCTATATTTATTTTTTTCCAACTCTACAAGGTATTCTTTGTTTTGAACCAAAGCACTGGTTCTTCCACCATTAAATAAATTTTGTCTAAAGGTGAATTTATAACTCTCATCGGTGACCTTGCTGTATTTTTGATCTTCAACTGTTGATGGCGTAGTTCTTGTTTGTTCTAAACTATATTCAGCGTCCAATGTTGGAAAATATCCAGCAACCGCATCGCTATAGTTCAATTCTGATTGCACTACTTTTTCTCTTTGGGCTTTAAGGTTTTCACTATAAGCAATCGTTTCTAATACAGCATCTTTCAATGTGACTTTTGCAAATCCATCTAGATCAATATCAGTTCGTTGCATAAATTTTTCAAGCGCTTCATTTCTCTTTTTCTTAGTCACAACCGTTGGTTGTACAAGATTTTCCTCAAGATCAATATCTTTTTCTTCTTCTAAAGGTTTTGAACTCTCAGCGATCTCTTCTTTTGGGATTTCTTCTTGAGTAGTTTGCACTTGAATAGGCGTCTCTACTTCATTTGAATAAAGAAAACTACTGATGATCAAAAAGGCAAAAAGAATTCTCATCATTTTTTCACCCTAATGATCAAGAATCCATTGGTTCTATCAATAGTATCTTTAATATCATCTGTTGCTTGCAGATCAATTTTTACATCTTTTTTATCATACCCTAACTGTCGAATAAGATTTCTTGTTCCAATTGAACGCGATAGAGAGATTTGTTTTGCAATGGTTGCGCTGACCTGATTGGTTGGATCAAAAGCAGCAATAGCAAATTGATGGTTTGGAGTTTTCATTTTGACATCAGTAACAAACTGTTTGATTCTTTTAATGATCGCATCATCAACAAACACTTCACTTCCTTTAAATGTTACTACAAAATAGTCATCAGTTATGACTGTTTTTTGTTGCGTATCTCTATTTTCATCTGTTTTTTTAGCGATATCTAAACCTGCAGATTCAAGCTCTTTTTCCTTGATTACCACAAGCTTTCTTTCATTTTCAACTTCAGTTTTGAGTTGATGAATTTGTTCTTGCATCTGTTGGATCATTTTCTCTTGTTGCACGGTTGTTTCAACTTTTTCTTTCACAACATTTTCTGTAGGATTATCATTTACGATCAAATCTTCAGTGGCAATGGTTCCAGTGTAAGAAACCTTGTGTTTAAATTGTGCATAGTATCCTAAATTTACAAGTACTACGAGTAAGAATAGTAACATTACCAGAATTACCGATGAAAAAATATCCACAAATGATGGCCATGGATTAAATTCATCTTCACAACGTTTCGCCATTAACTACCTTAATCTACTTTTTACTTTCTAACGCTTCAAGTCTTGCATCCATATTTTGAATGATCATTACAAGTTGTTGATTGTACTCTTCTTGCAACTCTAAACTTCGCTTCATTGTTTTATGTTCTGCCATAATCACATTAGAGATCTCTTGAAGTGATTCTTCCATGATACTAATATTTGAATATTGATTGACATTCAATTCTTTTAAGGCATTCAATACATTTTCAAGCAATACTGATTCATTTTCAATAGATCTTGCATTATTATCGATACTATCAATGATCGTTGAATAAATATCTTTGGTTGATTGTTGTGTTTCCTCGATCTTTTGGGTAAAGTCACCCATGGTGTCAACAAATACATCCATAAATCCAGCCATATTTTGACCAGATCCCTCTCCTCCCCCAACAGCAGCCATAGCTTGATTGAGTCTAATTTCTCCTGTTTGGGCTTTACTCATCATATCTTCAACAATTTCTGCAGATTGAGATTCAATGATCTTACTTTTCATCCAGTTTTCAACATCTTGAACAAATCCAGATTGATTACGTGTTAAAAGATACTGCATAACATTCAAAATGATTGCAGAAGCAACACCAAAAAGTGAAGATGCAAATCCAATCGCCATACCACCAAGAGGTCCAGAGAAATTGGTCATAACTTCAGCAATATCTATATCATCTCCACCAAATGATAAAATGATCGCTCCCATCTCATCAATAGCAACCAATAGTCCTGTAAAGGTACCAAAAAGTCCAAGCATCAAAGAGGTTCCAACGAAAAAGTTCGTATACCCTTTTTGGATAAAGAACTGCTCTTCAAGCCACTCTCTTACATCTTTAGCTTCTGCTTGTGTAAAATACAATACCCCTTTGCTCGCCCTTCGATTAAACATGTGTGCAATATATGCTGGCATAATATCTGTGATACCATTGAGATAAAATTCTAAAGCTTTCCCTTTTTTATAAGCTAAAATCCCAAAAGTACCTGCTAGCATCGTGAGACGAATTGCAGATTGATACAATACAATCATACCAATAATGAACATTGTTAAAATTGCAACATTAAATGTCAATGTTGCTTTAAAGAATGTGATAATTAGATCAAGATTTGCATAAATCAAGAAAAATATAAATAATAGAAAAACGATATATATTTTGAGTATTTTTATTCTTCGCATCAACGTTTCCTAGAACATAAATAGCAAAATAGAGATCATTAAACCAAGGGCAACCGTTGTCACTGTTTTTGTCATATTATCAACAATATTTACAAATGCTCCTGTTCCTTCAATTTGTTCACCCATGATTACTGCACCAATATCAACTCCTGCAATATCACTCACTTTTTCATAAGTTTTAAAATAGGTATCATCAACATAATATCGATCTTGTTGTAATGTAGTAAATGATTCTTCTCCATCTTTTAGGATACTTGCTTGAAAGGTTCCATTATATCTTCCACGCTCTACTCTGAGATTATCGTAAAGATCTTCATATGGATTTTTCTTTGCTCCCAATGAAAGCTGCCCGATCATTTTTTTGTCTAAAGCAAAAAGGAATATTTGATCAAATTTTGTAAATGTTTCTTTAAAATTATACATTGGCTCTCGAAGTTCCAGTGCCCCTACAAAAACATCATTATTATAAACTGGTTCAATCGAGACAACATAAATTCCTTCAGGTAAAACTTCTAGTCCATATAGGGAATTTTTTGAATTCAATACGGCATTAACTGCATTTCTATATTGATTGAGTTGATTAGCTGTAGAATAGAATAGTACCTCAAATTCTTTAATACCGCTTTTTATGAAATTATCATTATATATTTTCAATAATGCATTCGTTGCAGTAGTATTCCCTTTGGCCATGTTATCCAATAGTGTTAGATCGGAAGTGATCGTTGCACTTATATGTTTATAATGATTATTCTTGATCGACATACATGTATTGAACATTTTATTATATGATTTGGACATATTAAGATAAACATCTTTAGAGACACTGGTTGTCATACTCATAAGTAATGTCATAGATAGAATAATACCAATTACAGCAAAAGAGGTAATAAGAGTAAACCAAAGACCTTTATTTTTCTTAAGATTAGAAATAAACTGTTTTAACCATTTTACAAAGCTGAACATACGGATCCTTGCATTAAAATCTATTTATTTTATTTAAATTACACTTTCTAATAGTTTAAAATAATCTAAAACGTAATAATTAGTATAAATTTTAATAATAAATCAATATAAAAAATAATTTATTGTTCAGCCATTGCATTTTTCTTGATATCTTTGAGAGGTTTGAGGATATATTCAAGAATAGTTTTCTTTCCTGTAAGAATATTAATATTGGCTACCATTCCTGGTAAGATTTGTAAATCTGGAGCAAATTGAAAATCTTTTGCTTGCACTTTCACACTATAGTACATCACCCCATTTTTTTCTTCAAAACTATCTGGAGAGATTGAGATAATTTTTCCTTCTAACAAACCATATTTTGAAAAATCATAGGCAGTGATTTCAATACTTACTTTTTGTC
>JBNLDA010000109.1:0-6842 GCA_050304095.1 Arcobacteraceae bacterium
GGGTTTTGTTTTGGACAATAATTTATCTACTCTTCAAATTACTTAGAAGATCTAGCGGGAAGCAAAAATGTGAAGCTTATACCACACTTCCCTTGCTGCAGGTTGGGTTTACATAGCTGTCAAGATTACTCAAGACACTGGTGAGCTCTTACCTCGCCGTTTCACCGTAACGATAAAATCGCTGTTTACTTTCTGTTGCACTATCCCTTAGGTTACCCTAGCCATCCTTTAGATGGAACCTTGCTTCACAGCAGCCCGGACTTTCCTCTTAATGAAGCTATTGTCTGCCGTACCAATGTTTGACATTTTAGCATAAACTATGTTTAAATACCGCATGTTAAAACTTATTCCACTATTTCTATTAATTTTCTTGTTTCAAGGTTGTACTAATAATGATCAACCGCAAGTAAGTAAAATGTTTCAAACCAATGGTGCAACGCTAATCCATCAAAATTATAATAGATCAATTAAAAATCTTTTAAAATATCAATTAAAACTCAATGCTAGAAATCCACAAAACTATAATAAAAATATTGTTGATTCAATTCAAAAAGAGATTAAAAATTCTTCTACTAGACTTGATTTTTATAATCTTGAAAACAAAAAGCTTACCACGTATCAAGATTTTTTAAATATCGCATTTGATAAAAATCCCATTGTAAATCGTAATGACTACCTTATTATGGGGATATTTAAACTACTTTATGATGCATTTGAAATGCAGAGCAATCATAAATTCACTGGACTTTCCTATGACACAAAAAAGATGCAAAATGCCTATCAGTTAATGAAAATAATCCAGTGGAAAATCAAAAATGACAAAGACAATAATAATGTCTATTTATTCAATACCTGGCAAAACAATTGGCAACTGGAATTAGATAAACGAATCACTAGAGGTGAAACTCCATCTTGGGAAATGATTGAAAATCTCAAATTCATAAAAGAGAAAAAAGAAACGATTTTTGATCCTTCAAATCATTCCTTTGAAATTTTAACGAACCAGATAATAGAGAATCTTGATCAAACGATTAGGATACTGGGTGAAGAACCAACTGATCTAGCCATAGAGGCTATATCGTTCTTTATTTTCTTATAATATCATAATGATCAGGGGCTTTAAAACTAAATAATGTTTGATCTATAGTTATATTTTGTTTTACATTAAAAAAATTGATCTGCACTTGATTTTCCAAACTATCAGTATACTTTACTGAATTGATTTTTTCATTTTTTAGAAAAATATGGTATTCAATTTGATTTACCATAGTGACATAATGATCTTTCTCAAGCACTTTCGCTTTTTTAATCAAATCAAATAAATTGATCTCTTGATCAATTTGAGTATAAATAGCTTGTTCTAATTCTGGTTCAACCACTATGGCAAAATCTTTTTTGATATAAACTTGTTTAATTACTGGCTTTTGATATTCCCATAAAACATTACTTCCATCAATAAATATCTTTCCATCATATTCTAATGTTTTTTCTGATGGATTTTGAACTATTTGAATAAAATTCGCTTTAAACGTTTTAATTGTATTGATATTAATAGCTAATAAATTGGAATAGAGAATGATTAAAATAAATAATAGGTATCTCATTGTTCTTCTTTCTGTACAAATTTTGGAAACTCTTTTACATGAAGATCCATTTGAGGAAATGGTATAGTGATATTGTGTTTATTCAATGTTTCATAGATTTTGATCAAATAAATGGAAGTCATTGTTCTCCTTTTTCTTGTATCATCCCCTTCTACCCAAACAACCAGTTCAAAATCAACACTACTTGCATTCATCATAGTCATCCATAATCTTGGAAGTTTTAAAGGATCATCTTTTTTATGAGGTAAACTTTCATCTTCTAAAACCTCTTTTAAAACGGTGTCTTTGACTAATTGAACATCAGTTCCATAAGCTACACCAAAAGGAATTCGTAGTCTTAAAATCTCATCATTTAACGTTAAATTTGTCACCGTATTTTGTATAAAATTAGAATTTGGAACTATGACATCTATATGTTCATTAGTTGTAACTACTGTTGATCGTAATCTTATTTCACTGACTGTCCCTCTCACACCATTTTCAAGTTCAACATAATCACCTACATTGACTGACTTTTCAAACATTAAGATAATACCTGATATGAAATTGGATACAATATTTTGCAATCCAAAACCAATACCAACAGAAAGTGCTCCAGCAACAACTGCAAGACTTGATAAATTAAGTCCTATAGAATTAAGTGATATAACAACTGATAAGAATATTATAAAATAGTAACCAATATTTCCAATCAATGTTTGAGTAGAAGTACTTAATTTAGATTTAAATAGATTTGATTTTGCGACCTTATTTTTATACAACCATGCAATTGCCAAACCAATTGTAAGTATCGTAAAAAATTTTGCGATAAATAAAACAGTTATCGCATGTCCATCAAACTCTATCAATGTTTTATTGAGCATATCTTGTGTTGAAGCAAAAAGTATCGTACTACTAAATATTGAAACTAATACAATAAAAAATTTTATTTTCATTTCTATCCTTTTTGAGATTATATCTTATTGTAGCTATAATAACTGTTTTACATAAGGAGTATTCATGTTACTAGACTTTAATCAATTACAATCATCACAAATATACAATATTATGGCCCAAACCGTTATCCCTAGACCAATTGCTTGGATCGTTACAGAAGATGATTTAGTGATCAATATTGCACCATTTAGCTATTTTTGTCCCTTATCTTCAAAACCTGCAACCGTCATTGTTTCAATAGGTCATAAACCTGATTCTGCCCCTAAAGATACCCTTGCAAATATTCGAAAAACAAAAAAATGTACAATCTGTATGGTAGATGAACATAACTTAGACAAAATGCATTTTAGTTCAAAATCGTTGAATAAAAGTGAAAGTGAAGCCCAAATATTTGATATTCCAACAAAAAAGATTCTTAAAGATCACACACCAATGATAGAAAATGCAAGTGTTGCATATTTTTGTACATTCAATCAAGAATTAGACCTAGGAGATGGAACCACTATTCCTGTTATTTTGAATGTAGAGCAACTTTATGTCCATGATGACAAAATAGAACAAAATGATTCAAAACATACAATAAGTTTTGATCCAGTAGCACGCATTGGAAGATCGTATAGCTTTTTGGGAGAAAATATCGAACCACCCGCTATTCCATAATAAGTCATACTTAAACCTTTTTATCGTATAATCGCGGGATATTTATTTTAGGACTGCGCTATATGATCAATATTTTTTCAAAAATCTTTGGAACTAAAAACGACCGTGAAGTAAAACAATATTTGAAACGGGCACAAGAAATCAATGCATTGGAATCAACTTACGAACCAATGAGCGATGACGAACTACAAACTGCTTTTGAAACATTAAAAACACAAATACAAAATGATGAAAAAACTTTAGATGAAGTACTCAATGATTCTTTTGCTATTACAAGAGAAGCAAGTAAAAGAACCCTAAATATGAGACATTATGATGTGCAATTAGTTGGAGGAATGGTACTACACCAAGGAAGAATCGCTGAGATGAAAACGGGTGAAGGAAAAACTTTGGTTGCTTCACTTCCTGTAATACTTAACTGCCTTACTGGTAAAAGTGTTCATGTTGTAACAGTTAATGATTACCTAGCAAGTCGTGATGCAAACGAATTAGCTCCATTATATACATTCTTAGGTTTAAGTGTAGGATCAATTGTTGGAAGCTTACACGATGATCAAGAAAGAAAAGAGCAATATAATTGCAATATTGTTTATGGTACCAATAATGAGTTTGGATTTGATTATCTAAGAGACAATATGAAATATGATTTAAGTGAAAAAGTTCAAAAAGATCATACCTTTGTTATTGTGGATGAAGTTGACTCAATTTTGATCGATGAGGCAAGAACGCCACTTATTATTTCAGGTCCTACAAGTCATAAAAGTGAAAACTATATTATGGCAAATCAAATTGCATTGCAACTTGAACGAGGGGAAAAGATAGAACCAAAATCTGCAGATGAGCAAGCAAAGACAACTGGAGATTTTATCGTTGATGAAAAAAACAAGTCTATTCTTTTGACGGAAGACGGTATTACCAATGCTGAAAAACTATTTGAAATAGATAACCTTTATGCCCTAGAAAATGCTGGACTTTCACATCATCTTGACCAAGCTCTTAAAGCTAATTACTTATTTGAATTAGATGTTGATTATGTGATTAGTAATGGTGAAATTATGATCGTAGATGAATTCACTGGAAGAATCAGTGAAGGAAGAAGATTTTCTGATGGTCTTCACCAAGCATTAGAAGCCAAAGAAAATGTTGCAATCAAAGAAGAATCACAAACATTAGCAGATATTACCTATCAAAACTACTTTAGGATGTATGACAAACTTGCTGGTATGACAGGAACTGCGCAAACTGAAGCAACTGAATTTGCAGAGATTTATAATCTTGATGTTGTCTCAATTCCAACTAATGTTCCAGTACAAAGAGATGATAAAAATGACCTTATTTACAAAAGTGAAAGAGAGAAATTCAATGCAGTTTGTGCAAAGATCAAAGAATATCATGAAAAAGGACAACCAGTATTAGTTGGTACTGCTTCAATTGAAAAATCTGAAAAATTACACAAATTACTCAAAGATGAAAAAGTACCACATACTGTACTTAACGCAAAACAGCACGAAAAAGAGGGAGCAATCATTGCAGATGCTGGACTCAAAGGTGCTGTAACAATTGCTACTAATATGGCTGGACGGGGAGTTGATATTAAACTACCTCAAGAATGTAAAGACTTAGGTGGTCTTGCCATCATAGGAACGGAACGACATGAATCTAGACGTATTGACAACCAGCTTCGAGGTCGATCTGGTAGACAAGGTGATGTGGGTGAATCACAATTTTATTTAAGTCTTGAAGATAATCTTTTAAGAATCTTTGGAAGTGACAAGATCGCTGGTATTATGGAACGACTTGGAATTGAAGAAGGGGAGCATATTGAATCTAAAATGGTTACACGTGCAGTAGAAAATGCACAAAAGAAAGTAGAAAGTTTACACTTCGAAAGCAGAAAACACTTACTTGAATATGATGATGTAGCTAACCAACAACGAAAAGTAATCTATAGCTTTAGAAATAACCTACTCAATCCAGAATATGATATCACTTCAAAACTTGATGAAAATATGAATGAATATGTTGCGTCAATGTTGATGCAGGCAAATATTATGCATGGTATGCCAAGTGAAGATTTTGATCTTGATCTATTGATCACTAAGATCAAAGAAGAGTTGAATGTAGATCTTACAATAGAGCAATTACAAAAAGATTCTTATGAAGAGTGTTATGAAGTATTGTTAGCTATCTTAAAAGAGACATATGAAGAAAAAATGTCATTACCAGCTCCTGAACAAAGAAAAGAGATCGAAAGAATCCTTTATCTTCAAATTCTTGATAAAGCATGGAGAGAGCACTTATATTCAATGGATACACTCAAAACAGGTATTGGTCTAAGAGGATATAATCAAAAAGATCCATTAGTTGAATATAAAAAAGAAAGCTACAATATGTTTATTGAGCTTATTGAAAATATCAAACATGAGATCATTAAAATTCTTTTCACTGTACAACTTCGAAGTCAAGAAGATGAAAAAAGAGATCAAGAGATATTAAATAAGATGCTTTCAGAGATGGAAGAGGAAGTACAACAAGCTTCAACAAATCTTGATATGAATGTTCAGACTATTGAGAAAAAAATAGCAAGAAATGAACCATGTCCATGTGGAAGTGGAAAAAAATACAAACAATGTTGCGGTAAAAGCGGTCCTAAAAGAGGTTTAGTAGCAGGTCAATAACTTGAACAAAAAACTTATAAACTTTATTGTCAAAAAATATCTTCGTTATGACAATAAAAATCCATTCATCTCTATAAGTGCCATTTTAGCATTTATAGGGGTTGCTGTTGGTGTAATGGTACTTATTGTAACCATGGCGATTATGAATGGAACACAAAAAGAATTTGAAAAAAAACTCTTTACAATGAACTATCCATTGAGTATTTATGCGAAAACTACTCAAGGATTAGGCAAGCAACTTCTTAATAATCTTGAACAACACTTCCCAACTATGAAATTCTCTCCATATATTAGTTCACAAGCAATTGTACAACATGCAGACAATATGAATGGTGGAATTATCTTTGGAGTTAACCCAATCAAAGAAGCAAAAATCAATTCAATCTATAAAGAGGCTATACAAAACCAGCAATTAAATAAATATGATGTAGTTTTAGGTGCTGGAATTGTAGATGAACTCTATTTAGCACCCAACAATAAAGTCACTGTTTATTTCACTTCAATTAGCCCAAATGGTTTTTCCATGATGCCAAAAATGAAGCGTTTTACATACGCAGCACAATTTGAATCAGGACTACATGCCTACGACAAAGCTTATATTTATACTTCAATAGAAGCTTTGCAAACGATATTAAAAAAAGATGCTAACTATTTTGATGGTATTCACATCTATACTGATAATCCATTTGAAGATATTGAAAAGATAAAACAACTTCTACCAGTTAAAGCAGGCATTGTTGGATGGTGGGAACAAAATGGAAACTTCTTTGCAGCAATGCAAATGGAGAAAAAAGCACTCTTTATCGTTTTAATGCTTATTATCTTAGTAGCATCATTAAATATCATTAGTTCACTCCTTATGACTGTAATGAGCAGAAGAAAAGAGATCGCCCTACTTTTATCAATGGGTGCTACTCAAAAAGAAGTTAAATCTATCTTCCTTAAACTTGGGAATATTATTGGT
>JBNLDA010000110.1:0-6178 GCA_050304095.1 Arcobacteraceae bacterium
TCCCTACACGACGCTCTTCCGATCTGTTCCTCTTTATTTCATATCCTCATAAATTTTTGTTAAACACTCTATAAACATTGGATGATAATTTGGAGCTTTGGCTACAATATATTCTTCAAATCCAAGTTCATCAGCCACTTCTCTATATTCAATATCCAATTCCCCTACTGTTTCAGAGTTATCCACAGTGAATGAAGTTGGATAAATAAGTACTTTTTTATTCGTTTTTACAACTTCTTCTAATTTATCTTCTAAATATGGTCTTAGCCATTCCATTGGTCCAAGCCTTGATTGATAGGCTACTTCAATACTTTTAAAATCAATATTTTGTTTGGCTAACTCTTTTTTTGCTGCTTCTACATTAGCTAAAATATGTTTTTGATAAAGATCCCCTTTATCGATCGTTCGTTGAGTTAAACCATGAGCTGAGAAGATCAAGGTAAATTCATTACTCTTTTTACCATTTAATGCTTCTTTGATCCGTTCGACTATTGTTTGATTATATAAAACATCATCATAATAACTATCGATTGTTTTTATCCTTTTTTCAATTCCTATTTTCTTCGATTCTTTCATCAAATCTTCAATTGAAGACAATGTAGTCGTTGATGAATAATGTGGATACATTGGAATTGCATAGATATTTTCATATTTTAACAACTCTTTAATAATATCACTAGCAAATGGTGGTGTATAACGCATAACATGATATACATCTGCATCAACTTCTCGTGCCAGACGTCTAACCAATCTTTTAGTATTTCCAACTATTGGAGAAACTCCACCTAGTTGTGCATAATTATGTGTAGCTTCTTTGAGTCTTTTTTTTCGAATAACATATCCAATTATTGATCTTATTGGCTGAGGGGCTCCAATAATATATTTATCATTGAACATATTTTTTAAAAAAACATCCGCCTCAGATAAATTATTTGGTCCACCCATATTCATTAATACTATTGCATTTTTCATTATCACTCTTTTTTTGATTTGATTTTATAGTATTGAATGAATATTTCGTAGTAAATATATGTAAATTGATCGATTTTGAGTAGAAATGTAATAATTTATACACTTATATGACCATATTAAATTTATTTTAACTATAAATAGTATACAATAGTAATAATTTATAGAGAAAGGAGCTAGTATGACATTTGATAGAATCAAATTACAAAGTAACAATGATATAAGTGATATTGCTACATTAAAACTCTATGCCATCTCTTCATTGGTATTTTTAACAGTAGCATTGATACCAACATTTATATCGTAAAACTATTTTACTGAAAACTTTTTAGAAGTTTTCAGTAGAACAATAACCAAGACTCTTACTATATTAGTTTTAATTATATTTAATCCTAAAATCATCTAACTATTGCTATAATTACAATAACTTTACATTTAAGGTGTTGAATTGATTAAAAAGATGTTATTACTGACCTTTTTTACAGTAATACTTACTCTTATCTTTCATAATTTCTACTACACAAAAAAAATCAATGAATTAACACAAGAAATTTATAATAATAAATCAAATGATATGATCAGTTTATTTGATGATGAAGTAAACAAAAAATTTGGAAAAACATTTACTTTAACCTATGTCTTAAGTAAAGATCAAAAACTTATTGATGCATTAGTAAAAAATGATAATAATTTACTGGATTATACACAAGTAATTAAAGATATACAAACTTATGGTGATTACAAAAACATTTGGATTCAAGTCATTGATAAAGACGGCTATAGTTTTTATAGAAGTTGGACAAAAAAAATAGGTGATCATGCAGCTAGTGCAAGATTGGATATAGCTGATATGATTAAAAATCCAAAACCTATGAAAGGGATCAGCACTGGTCGTTTTGATATGACTTTTAAAACTATGTTTCCTTTGTATAATGGAGATGAGTTTGTTGGTATGATTGAAATGATCACCAAATTCAATTCTATTGCTAGAACTATGGACGAACATAACATTCATCCACTAATAGTACTACATGAAGACTATACAAAACGTTTTATCAAACCGTATACTGGATTATTCATTGATAATAATTATGTAGCTAATCTCAATGCTTCTAAAGAATTAATGGATCTAGCACAAAGACATGGTATAAAAAAATTGATGTATCTAGAACAACCAAAGATACTTGGTAGGTATCTTGTCACTACAACTCAAATAAAAGATGTTCATGGTGGAGAGATGGGATTTGGAATTTTCTTTTTTGACAAGAAAAATCTAGATTATTCGATTATTTATGATTTTAAAGTAAACTATTTCTTTAACATTATCATCGTTCTGGTGATTATTATATTATTAATGTTGTATATTTTCTATAAAGATCACGCAAAACAATTGAAAGAGGAAGTAGAAAAACAAACTTCAAAAATAAAAAAACAACAAGAACAATTAGAATTACTACTTAAAACTTATGACAAAAACGTTATTTTCTCTAAAGCAGATAAAAAAGGGATTATTACTTACGCGAGTAAAGCTTTTTGCGAAATATCTGGATACTCAAAAGAGGAATTAGTAGGGAAGCAACACCATATAATAAGACATCCAGAGATGCCTAGAAAAGTTTTTAAAGAGATGTGGGACACGATCCAATCTGGAGAAATCTGGAAAGGCGAGGTTAAAAACCTTAAGAAAAATGGGGAATATTATTGGGTAGAAGTTGAAATAGAGCCAATTGTAAATGAAGAAAATGAGATTGTAGGCTATACATCAACGAGAATTGATATTACAGATAGAAAAGAATATGAAGAGCAACAACGTCGAATGTTGAATCAAACTAAATTAGCTGCAATGGGCGAAATGATTGGAAACATAGCCCATCAATGGAGACAACCACTTTCAGTGATTACAACTGTGACTAGTGGAACAATACTCAAACAAGAACTTGATGCATTAACCAAAGAAGATCTTATTAGTGGAATGCAACAAGCTTTAGAAAGTGCCAATTATCTCTCGGAAACAATTGAAACATTTAGAAATTTTTTAAAAGACAGTAAAGAATATAAAGAAGTTTCTATTCAAAAAAGTGTTGATAGAGTTGTGAAACTTCTTAATTCAACTCTAAATCACAATAATATTGATCTTGTAAACAATATTCAAGATACAGAAGAAATTAATTTAAATCTAATCTCTGGTGAACTAGAACAGGTTATAATCAATATTATCAATAATGCAAAAGATATATTGATCGAAAATAAAATAGAAATGCCTTGGATTAAAATAGACCTTGAAAACCATAAACAATATGTTGTAATTAGTATTGAAGATAATGGTGGAGGAATTCCAGAAGATATCATTGATAAAGTATTTGATGCTTATTTCACTACTAAACACCAATCTCAGGGAACAGGTCTTGGATTACATATGAGCTATAAAATCATAACCGAAAGTTTCTTGGGAAGATTATATGTCAAGAATACTAAAGATGGAGCAAAATTCTTTATTGAATTACCTAAAAATTAAATTGAACAGATTTAATTAGTCATTAGATACTTTTTCTAATCTTGTATTTTGACCTGAGTGTAATTCTTTATGTACATTTTGTAATGGTTTGATATGAGCATCTCGTCCATAAATATAACTTTGTTCATCCACTATGACTTTATAACCCTTATTTAGTTGCATTGCTCTATTCACGCTTGGTAAAATCAAATAGGAAATATCTTCTTTAATTCTTGCCACTTCATTTATTTTGAGTTTCTCTTCGCTATTTTTCCAATTTTTCACAAAAAACTTTTCTATAATTTCCTCATTTTGCCGAAATTCATCCCCAGCATTATTAACTTTTAAATACTGCACATATTCCGTCTTACCATTTTTCAAGAGTTTATCTTTTATTCCTTTTAGACCTTTTTGCGTCCAGTGATACCATCCATTTTGAAAATGATCAAATCCAAGTTTTCTTTGAAATACGAAAGTGGAATCTGCAATGGCTCCAATATTATTATGGCATCCCATACAAAAAACTGTTTCCTCTACACTTTGAGGTCTAAGTTCTCCATTTTTGTCCTCTATAAATCCTTGATATCTCCAACCAAGAGCATTATACAAGCCAATTTCAACATTTCCTAAAAATGTATCAAGTTTATCTGGTGTGGCATCTTTGCCTTTTAGTTTTGATAATCCTAAATTCTTTAAAGCACTATAACTATTCCATTTTACTTTCTTACCATATCGTAACTCTTTCATACGAGGTGCCATGAGTATAGAATTATTTTCAATTCCGATATATCGTACAGAATGTAAAAATTCAGTTCCCAATGGATAAAGTCCAGGGGCAATCATATATTTATTTTGTTCTAGGAGTTTTTTTGCCTTACCCACATAAGTCATTGAAAAATTAGAAATCAAAAATGTGTCACTATTATATGTTGGCTGAGTCCAATTAAATACAATTTTTTTAGCAATATCAAGCTTTCCATTTTGATTCATATCATAACCATATTTTTTTTCATCTGTAGGATTAATCGGCACATCTTCTTGTTTGATTAGTGCTTCAACTATGGAAAGATTTAATTTATATATTTCCAAATTAAAATTACCATTTTCATCTTCACTAAATACTTTATCAAGTCTTATAATTACATCATCTGTACTACCATTCGTTGGCCAAAATGTTCCAAGAAATGGTCTATAAGCAAATGATCGCCAAAGAGTATAATTATCATTTGGATCTTTATCAAAGCCTTCATTGTCAAAATTGAAATAGCAATCAGGAATATATCCATCCCATTTTCCATTATTATTATAGTCCCAATGTTGCGGGACTTGATTAAGCTTCTCATTTAAGATTATTCGATCATTTTGTTTGTAATTGTCTTGACCAATATATTCTAATATTTGTTCATCACTTATTTGTGCAACTTGTTTCGTTCTATCTTTAAAGAGATTGCTCCAAGGATTTTTTAATGCTGAAGATGGAAAATCGTAGGCCTCTTGTAAATCATCATCACTATAAGTGAAATTCGGCTCTTTATTTTTCGTATGACATGCATAGCATGGGTTATGTAAAAGATTTTTATTATCACTATTTTCAGTTTTTGTATAACATTGAGAACTTATATAAGCTGATTGATTGACTAAATTATTTTGTTTCAAATCAATTTGCATCCCATATACGCATATATGTAATAATAGCAATAATAAAAATCGTCTAAACATTGTATTTCCTTAAAAATATATTTATACGCAGGAAACTCCTGCATATAAATTATTTAAATGCTGGGAAAGGTCCAACAACACCAACCCAAGATTCTAAATCTGCTTCTGAATCTTTTTTGTTCTCATCTGATTCACCAAATGGATGTTGAATAACAGTAGTCATATAACCATTTCCACCAATATTTGGGTACCAATAAGGTGACGTTGTTTCTGATCCAAATGGAGTTGTTAAAATTCTAGTGATATCTTTAGTTTGTACATTGTAGGCCCAAATATAATCAATTTGATGCGCTCCTGTATCTTCTCCAATGATCAAGATATCCGAGTTTTCAATAAAGGCTACATTATCAGGTTCAGCAATATTATCAATCGCACATTTATTACCATCAAATTCACTTCCTTTTGGATATTTTTTCATTTCTCCCATTACTTCTCCATGCATAGATGTTACAACTAATGACGAAGGGATCATTTGACCTTTATCATCTTTTGCTTCTCCAATTGGTAATCTATATACTCCACCACAACTGTTTAAAGGTAATTTGATATCATTGTTTCCACCAATATCATATTTATCATTTTTTTCACCTTTCTTTGCAAAATCTTCCATTCCATATTGAATTCTTGATATAGCTAAATAGAGATCATTTCTTTTTGGATCAAATGTAATTCCTTCTTTTTTTCTAAATTCAGTTGTAGCACCTTTAAGTGCAGCAAATCTTCTAGATTCAAGTCTACTTGCAGTGATTGCTCGACCAGGTTTGACTTTTAAGCACTCATGACCTGCAGTTGTATTAATTGAAGTGAATCCATTTGGACAAGTTGCACCATTAGGTTGAGCTGAATCAAATAAATCATTAAAAGAAAGTTTTTTATTAATTGCAACTTTGATTGTTTCATTGCTTGCATTTCCAAGATTGATCCATGAAACATCAAATACTCCACCATTTTTATCATCTTTTTGCGTTAATTTTGCAGCGTATAAAGTACCCTCAC
>JBNLDA010000111.1:0-5874 GCA_050304095.1 Arcobacteraceae bacterium
GCGATTTCCCTGAAACCTTTTCCCGATTCTTTTTCTGTTATATAAGAAGGCAGATTTTTCATACTTCCGATGTATTTTCGGATATTGGCAACCCCTGCACTGTTTTCAAAAAATTCAAACATATTGAACATCAATGATTTATAGGAAAATTTGATGATCTCTGTTTTTTTCTCTTGAGTCAGTTCATCACCGTAAGCAAAATCTAAATTAGCTTGAGCTATTTTTTTATGTTCCCTTGAAACCAAATACATAATCCAAGCCAAAAAGCTTAAAAGATATTTTAAAATGATATTTGGTGTGTATTTGAATAAAGCTCTAAAAAAAATATAAAAAAAATACCTTCTATATATTCGAAACAATCATTTCCCTTATTTGTGTCACTATCTCTTTTGTATCAATATTTTCTATACAATAGTCATCTCTATCAAGTTTATATGGATCTACTATACTATCTGACTGAATATACTTATTAATATTTGTTTCATAAGTATTTCTATATCCTGGCGTGTTTCCAAACAATAATAATGATGGAATATTTAATGCCCATGCCATATGTGATGGTCCTGTATCATTCCCAACTACTAAATCATGTTGAGAAATAGCATTTTTTAGATCATCAATATTTAATTTTGGCAACAATATCGCATCACTATTTTTACAAATATATTTAGCAATTTCATATTCACTATCATTGCCCCAAATGATATTTGCTTGATACTCTTTTAATTGATTAATTATTATAGCGAATTTCTCTTTAGGGTACATTTTAGATGGCCAACTAGCTCCAATCACAAATAAGATATTCTTTTTTGATTTAGACATATATTGTTCAACTGGATTAATTGTTTTTGAATAGAATAGAAATGGTTCTTTATTTAAAATTTGTTCAGACGTATATTGAACATCCAAAGCTTTACATATCACTTCACAATTTCTTATCACAGTATTTTGTGCATAATCAATCTCTATTTTTATATTGTAAAAGAAAGATGCAAAACCTTCCCTAGTAGATTTTTTTGAAAAACCAACCGTTCTTTTTCCTTTAAGAAGTTTGGCTACAAATGCTGATTTGATAAGACCTTGAGCATCAATAACCATATCATAACTATTTCGTGAATATTGCTGAACCAATTTAATTTGCGTAAATAGATTTGATTTTTTTTGTTTTATTGACTTTAAATTAACTGGAAGTATTTGATTAATATGAGGATTATCCTGTAAAACCGGTGCAAAAACCTCTTCAACCACCCAATCGATTACTACATCAGGATATTGTTGTTTAATAAATTGCAATGCCACCATAGCATGGATAATATCACCCATTGCACTTAATTTAACGATACAGATTTTCAAATTAAGCCTTCTGGAAAACTACTTTTAAGAATTTTGGCTTTGCCATCTTATCAATCAAATCATTGGCAATATATTTTTCTTCAGGAGTTTTGATAATAAGTTTATTACCAACAAGTTCATATTGGTATTTTGTAGAAGATAAATCAGCATTCAATCGTAGATTTAATCCCATCATAAAGCTCATCCATTTCAATTTCTCTAAATCTGGTAAAAGTCTTGTATAAGGTTTGACTAAAGATGCAGATGGAGTTTTTTTTGTAAATTTAATAATATGAGCGATCATTACACGCTCCTCGTGTGAAAATCCATAACTCAAACCTTTTAAAATAAAATCAAAGGCATGTTCGCTATATTTGTAAAAATTGAGTGTAACCCCAATACTATGTAATTTTGCTGCAATCACCAAAGCCTTTCGACAACGTTGTGTCAAGCCATGCATTGGAGCAAGAGTATCAAAAATCTGTCCTACATTGGTACCCATATATGCTGTTACTTGACCATCTAGTTCAAATCTATCTAGCAAACTTCGCACACTTACATTAAAATTAGCTGGAAATTTATCACCATTGGTTCGTAAAAGATCAGAAAGATAAACCCCTTCTCTCACCCCAACTCCACTAGTAACAACTTTTTGTATGCCAAAATACTCCACTATCGTTTTAAAAATAAAGGTCCCTTCACGAATCGTGTCATATCTATCTTTTTTTACTTTCAATTGACGTAATTGTTTTTCAGTAGTAGCTTCAACAATATTTTCCATCAGTTGCAAATGTTGGTTGGTTTCGTATGTGAATGCATGTAAAGCATCTAATGGATATTTTTCTTTTTCAATTACCATTCTACTTAAAGCTCGACTACTTCCACCAATAGCTACTAAAGTAGTATGATCAAAGCTTTTGAATTGCTCTTCATATTCTTTTAATTTTGAATGAATGTAGTTTTTAGCACCCTCTAAATCATTTTGATTGAAATAAAGCTCTTTAAGTCTAACTGTACCAATATTAAGTGAAAAGTACTGTTCTATTCTACCCTCTTTAATACTACAAAACTCTGTTGAACCCCCACCAATATCTATACTCATATAATCTTTGACATGCAAAAGATTTGATGTAGCAACTGCTCCATAATATGCTTCTTTTTCTCCATCAATAACTTTAATAGAGAGTCCTAGTTCTTTTTGAACTTTATTAAGAAATACTTTTTTATTAGGGGCATCTCGTAATGCTGAAGTAGCTACACAAAGAATTTTTCGTGATTTTAAAGATTGAGAAATTTTCACAAAAGATTGTAAGGCTCCAAAGGCTCTTTGCATTGGAATCTCTTGGAGGTTTCCACCGTTGTTATAAGTACCCTCACTAATTTTGACTTTACTTTTTGTCTCATTTATAAGGGTATAACCATAACGGCTAGTCTTTTTAAAGACCACCATCCTAGCAGAGTTCGAGCCAATATCTATGATGGTGGTAATTTTTGCCATAAAAGTTTATAGCTCCTCTTGAAGTTGGTTGAATTTAAATTCTAACTCTGCTCTTGTTTCTTGATTGTCTGGATCTAACATAATTGCATCAACTGGACATACTTCAATACATGCTGGTTCATCATAATATCCTACACACTCAGTACACCTATCTGGATCAATAATATATATTGGATCCCCCTCTTCAATCGCTTCGTTTGGACACTCTTCTCTACAAGCATCACACGCAATACACTCATCAGTTATTATCAAAGACATATTTATTTCCTATAGTGATATATAAAATTTTATTATCGATTTATAACCTAATAAAGTTTAATTATTTCTTTAATTTGTTAAATTTTTATATAACTTTGAAAACAAACTTAACTATGTATTCTTCTGATGATTAAATTCAGGTACTATCTCTTTAAGTTTTTTCAACTTATCATCACAAGTAATTAATTCTTCAATATCTTTTGAAAGTGTTTGAATATCATATTTTGTTGGACTGGCCACAGTAATAGATTCATATTGTGTTTTTGCATCACTATCATCAATTAATAGTTCTTCATATAATTTTTCACCAGCTCTAAGCCCGCAAAACTCTATCTCTATATCATCCCGACCTGTTAATTCAATCATCTTACGAGCAAGATCCACTATCTTTATTGGTTCACCCATATCAAGAATAAATATCTCACCACCACGTCCAATTGAAGCTGCTTGAAGTACAAGTTCACAAGCTTCTGGTATAAGCATAAAGTATCTTGTTATATCTGGATGTGTAACGGTTATAGGTCCACCTTCTTGTATTTGTTCTTTAAACTTTGGAATTACACTTCCACTACTTCCAAGAACATTTCCAAATCGAACAGCTACTATTTCTGTTTTATTTGAATTTACATTTTCTGAAGAAACTACGTTTTGTGCATATAATTCACAAATTCGCTTTGTAGTACCCATAACATTTGTAGGGCGCACCGCTTTATCTGTAGAGATCAATACAAACTTCTCTACTTCATATTTAATTGATAGATCAATACAATTTTTTGTTCCAATGATATTATTTGATATTGCTTCAGGAATATTAGCTTCACATAATGGAACATGCTTATATGCAGCAGCGTGTATTACAATATCTGGTTTATATTTCTCAAATGTTTTTTCAATAAATTCTAATTTTTTCACTGTTTGCATCACTGGAACTATTTTTTCAGACTTTAATTCTTCAACAATGGTATATAAATTAAATTCACTATGATCTACAAGTATAAGTTGTTTTGCCCCAAATTTCTTGCACTGTCGGCTGATTTCACTCCCTATACTTCCGCCAGCACCTGTAATAAGTACTACTTTATCTTTTATAAAATTTTCTATTTGCTTTTTGTCTAAATCTTTTGGATGACGTGCTAGCAAATCTTCAACTGATATAGCTTGTAATTGTTGGGTAAAATCTTTTTCATGTAAGATATTATCTAAACTGGGTAGGATTTTTACTTCATAAAAATATTCTTTAATATGTTCATATATTGTATTAATTTGCTTTCTACTGGCACTTGGAATTGCTATAACAGCAAGATCAAATTTCTTTTCTTTTGTAGCCCTAGTTTGAAAATTCTCAAATGAAAGAATATGAATAGCATCTATAGATCGCCCCTGTAAAGTTTCATTATCATCAACAAAATATTTAACCGTGTATTCACTATGATTAAATTCATCTTTTAATTTTAGTCCAGCCTCTCCAGCTCCATATATTATCAGTATTTTGTCTTTTTTTATTGTACTTTTATTCCTTATATAATAATACAAATAAACTGCACTATTCATCACTACTAAAAAAAATGCTAATTCTGATAATAGGAATGCGATTCTAACTTCACCATAAAAAAATGGCATATAAATCATGAATGCAATACTATACACAAACGTCTTAATCAAAAATGTTTTTTGTGTTGCTTTACTCCATGATAAAGAATAATCTTTAAATATTAAAAGTGAGGCTAAAAGTCGAAATCCTACTACTATAGCAAGTACTTGCCAATGGAATGGCTCATGAAAAATAAATGAAGTCCATGTGAATGTACTAATTGAAAGAACTATAATAATTAAAAAATTTAAAATTCTTTTATCGAGTAATATGATCAAATAATACCTTTTAAACTAAATTGGTTTTTATAATATCACAAATTCTTTTTACATCTTCTTTTGTCATAGTTGTGCTACTTGCTACACAAAGCCCACGATTGTATAAATTTTCACTTGTACCATCTACATATTTTTGAGCGTTTTCAAACAATGGTTGCATATGCATTGGTTTCCATAATGGACGAGATTCAACATTAATTTTTTCTAATGCTTTCATGATTTTATTATAATCCGTTTTATTAAAGGTCATTGCTGTCAACCATCTATTACCACGACTATTTTCAAGTTCAGGCATAAAATCTACTTCATCAATATCATGTAAAAACTCTTTATACCATTCAAAAATTTCTCTTTTTTTCTGCACACGATCTTCAATCACTTCCATTTGACCTACACCAATTGCAGCTAACACATTACTCATACGATAGTTATATCCATATTCTTCATGTTCATAATGAATAAATGGTTCTTTTGCTTGAGTAGAATAGAACATAGCTTTTTTGATCCATTCATCATTAGAACTAACCAACATCCCACCGCCTGAAGTTGTAAGAATTTTATTACCGTTAAAACTATAGATACCAAAATCTCCGAATGTACCAGTATGTTTCCCTTTAAATGTTGCACCCAAACTTTCTGCTGCATCTTCAATCAAATATACTCCATGAAGTCTACAAATATCAGCAATCTTTTCTATATCTGCACTCATACCATACAAATGCGTTACAATTAAAGCTTTAGGTTTTTTCTCGCATGTAACAAGATATTTATTTAATAGTTTAGGAGATAAATTCCAAGACTCTTTGTCACTATCAATAAACACAGGATTTGCTCCTTGATAAATAATAGCATTCACGGAACCTATAAAGGTAAATGTAGAAGCTAATACATCATCACCTTCACCTACCCCTGCAATT